>DIST01000041.1 GCA_002421645.1 Flavobacterium sp. UBA6203 | reverse complement strand
GTTGCACTTTTATGGGAACGCGGATGACGATGATTTAGCGGATAATTACGGATTTCTTATGAAAAGTTATAACGTTTAAAGTTCTTGATAGGAATTGTCCCCTTGAGGGGACTTTAGGGGTGTTGCGGGTTTGTAGTTGATTTTTGAATTTGAATTTGAATTTGCTCTTGTGTTGGCACGCGGATGAAACGGGTTTGCTTCGCAAAGCGCTGGTGGTGGCGGATTTTTAGTTACACTAAGTTACACTAAGTTTTGCACAGAGTTACACGGAGTTTCTTTGAAGTGGATTGTGTTGAAGAGTTACACAGAGGCGTTGCACTTTTATGGGAACGCGGATGACGATGATTTAGCGGATAATTACGGATTTCTTTATTGGGAGATAAAGTGTATTTGGGGTTTTACCGGTTTTGGTAATGATGGAAAGGGGGAATTGGGGAAATATGCTATAATTGAAGCTTAAGAAGCTACTTTGTAGTTGGGTGGAAGACGAAAGGGTTCAAGCTCTTCTATGGGAATGCCTGTGTATTTTGCATAATCAGTGAATGTGATTTTGCGTCCTTTATCTGTTTTTTTGAAGAATGCACGCATGTCGCTCATCTTTTGAGAAGCGGTACGAGAGGAACATTCTTCTATGCTCATTATGTCTTTAGTTGTGATGCAAATTCTTAAAATAGTTCTTGACATTCCTAATCTTCTTTAATTTTACCCCATGTTTTGATAGTTTTTCCATAATTCTAATTGTTTGTTAGTTAATCTCTTTTGGTTGGTTTTTTTATAATACTTCGCCAATAGTATATTTACAAATTTAGCAATAATTTAACAAGTTGTTTCTTGAAGTTTTTAACAATTCGCATGAGTTTTCAACAAAGCTAATTTTTATAAAAAATGGTTTTTTGGATTGTTTTACTTAAAAAAATACGTTTTTTTACTAATTTTTTGCTACTTTTTACCCTTTTTTACCACTTTTTTAAAATCAACATTTTTGATGTAATTGTCCGTTTTTATAATTATTTAATCAATAAATTTATTGGGAATAATTCTTATTTATTTTCGTTTTATTATTTTGAGATAGCTGTATAGTACCTCTAGGATACCTTTACCATACTTCTGGCATACACTCGGCATACTCTTTTCATACACTCCTCATACACTCGGCATACACTAAGGGTGTTTTTGAGTTGCTTTTGGTGTTGCTTTTGTTGTTTTCTAATTGCTTTATTTTCAAAGGATTAGCTTCTTTTAAGTGCAAAAATGGCAATTGTTGTTTTTTTTGGTAGGTTTTGGAAGTACTGGATTATTTTATGAAAAAGAAGGCAATAGTTTTCCTAAACGGCAGGTTTTACAAGAGCTACATTGGGACGTGGCTACCTTTGTGTCATTATTAATCATTTAATTTTTTTATCATGGCTAAACTGAAAAGCTTGATTAAGTTAGAAGGTACGATGGAAGATTTTACTTTCTACAAAGGTGCCGATGGGTACTTTGTGCGCACCAAAGGTGGTGTTAGCAAAAACCGAATTATGAATGACCCTGCGTTTGCTCGTACTCGAGAGAACGGAGCTGAGTTTAGCAGTATTGCTGGTTCGGGGAAATTATTGCGTACGGCATTGGGGCCGATGGTATTCAGAGCGAAAGACAGTAAACTGACGAGTAGGCTTGTGAAGGTAATGGGACAAATTAAGAATTTGGACAGTGTGAGTGCTCGTGGGGCACGTAATGTAGCAGAAGGATTGAATAATTCTTCTTCAACTTCGATTTTAGAGGGATTTGATTTTAATGCTCGTGCTACTTTTGGCAGTGTGTTGAATTCGATTGTTACGGTTGATACTGCGACTGGAACGGTAAGTATTGTGTCTTATAATCCTTTGGAGCAGATGCGAAGTCCTGAGGGAGCGACTCATTTTAGTTTGCAAGTTGGGTTTTTGCGTATTGATTTTGCTACGGGTGCTTATGAGTTAACGCAAAGTCCTGAAGAGGTTTATCCTTTACAGAACGGGATGATTACTCCTGTATTAACTCCGGCAGGTGTGCCTACTGTAACAGGTACGGGAATGCATTTTATTTTGATTGAATTTTTTCAAGAGGTGAATGGTTCTCAGTATATGTTGAATAATGGTGCTTTCAACGTGTTACATTTGCTAAAAATGAGTTAGTTTGAAGTAGTGTTCAAAATGACTGACTTAGAGAAACGCTCTGCCAGAAATGGTGGGGCGTTTTTTTTGTAGCACAAAGTAGCACAAAGTAACACAATGTTTAACACCGAGTTGCACCGAGTTTATTTTTTATGTGGATTGAGTTGAGAGAGTTCCACCGAGTGTTGCACTTTTGCGGTTGATTTTTGAATTTGTCCCGAAACTTCGGGATTGCTCTTAAATTAGAACGCGGATATCGCTGATTTAACAGATTTACACGGATTTTTTATTTAATGGTCAGCTAAAGCTGAAACGGATGTGGATGTGACTGATATTTTTTTGGAACACAGATTTAATAAATCTACATAATCTTAAAAGTATTGATTACAATAAAATTTCTTAGAAAGAATTGTCCCCTCGAGGGGACTTTAGGGGTGTGGCTGGTTTGAACTTGCTCTTAAATTAGAACGCGGATATCGCTGATTTAACAGATTTACACGGATTTTTTATTTAATGGTCAGCTAAAGCTGAAACGGATGTAACGGATTTATTTGGATGACGAAGTTGGGTAATGTGTACAATTATTCTTTTCCCTTTTCCTTTTTCCTTTTATCTTGTTGCTTTTTGAACTTTAACACTCTCGTACGGATTTCCTCATTTTTAACTCAAAACTATTAATTAAATTAGCTGTTGTATTTTCCTACGTAGAAATGCCTGGTTTGAAAATCAGGTATTTTTACGGGTATGAAATCTTATATTTTATTAGTAGATTTGAGGTTTATAAGAAAAATAAAACAAAGAATGGCAAAAGCAGTCAAAGCAAAAAAAGAAAAAAGCATCGAAGAAACACTATGGGATTCCGCAAATAAATTGCGAGGCACTGTAGAATCATCTGAATATAAGCACGTAGTATTAGGGTTAATCTTCTTAAAATTTGCTAGTGATAAGTTTGAGGAACGCAGAAAAGAGTTAATTGCCGACAATAAAGAGAAATTCCTAGAGCTAAAGGAATTCTACAATATGTCCAATATCTTTTACTTACCTGAAGAATCGCGTTGGTCGTTTATTATTGAAAACTCCAAACAAGCGGATATTGCTTTGAAAATTGATACCGCTTTACATACCATTGAAAAAAACAACCCGGCTTTAAAAGGGGCGCTGCCTGATAATTACTTCTCACGTTTGAATATGGACGTGAGTAAGTTAGCGGCTTTGTTAGATACAATAAACAATATTGACACCATAAAAGACAAACAGCAAGACATTGTAGGACGTGTGTATGAATATTTCTTGAGCAAGTTTGCTTTAGCCGAAGGAAAAGGGAAAGGCGAATTCTACACCCCAAAAAGCATTGTAAACTTAATTGCTGAAATGATTGAACCCTACAAAGGCGTTATCTATGACCCTGCTTGTGGTTCGGGTGGGATGTTTGTGCAAAGTATTAAGTTTATTGAAAACCACCACGGAAACAAAAAAGAGATTTCTATTTACGGACAAGAATATACGGCAACGACTTATAAACTAGCCAAAATGAACTTAGCGATTAGAGGTATTGCTGCCAACTTAGGCGATGTACCAGCAGATACTTTTGGCAAAGACCAACACCCCGATTTAAAAGCCGACTTCATTATGGCGAACCCACCTTTTAACCAAAAAGATTGGAGAGCAAGCGATGAACTAACCGATGATCCACGCTGGAGAGGTTACGATGTACCGCCAACCAGTAATGCTAATTACGCTTGGATTTTAAACATGGTAGCGAAACTTTCCGAAAATGGCGTAGCAGGTTTTATCTTGGCTAATGGTGCCCTTTCTGGGGGTGGCGAAGAATATAAAATTCGTAGAAAACTGATTGAAAACGACTTGGTAGAAGCCATTGTAATTTTACCGCAAAATATGTTTTATACCACTAACATAAGTGTTACGCTTTGGATTTTAAATAAAAATAAAAAAGCGAGAACGGTACAATTGCCTGATGCTACCAGAAACTATCGTGACAGACAACACGAAATTTTGTTCATGGATTTAAGAGAAATTGGAATTCCTTTTGAAAAAAAGTTTATTCAATTTTCTCCAGAAAACATAATTGATATTACAGTAGCCTACCACAATTGGCAAACGGATTTGACAAAATACCAAGACGTTCCTGAGTTTTGTTATGCGGCTTCTATTGATGAACTTGTTGCTAAGGATTATTCATTAGTTCCAAGTAAGTACATCACTTTTGTAAATCGTGATGAAAACATCGATTTCGATGATAAAATGCAAAATCTTAAATCTGAATTTTCTGAATTATTAAAATCAGAACAACAATCAAAAACTGAATTATTGAACGTGTTCAAAGAATTAGGATATGAAATCGAATTATAGAAACATAGGAGATTTCATTAAACTAGTTGATGAGAGAAATAAGGGATTAAAAGTTACCAATCTTGTTGGACTCAGTATTTCTAAACAATTTATTAAATCTGTTGCGAATACAATTGGAACGGATATGGAGAATTATAAGATTATCCGAAAAAATCAATTCGCGTGTAGCACCATGCAAGTGCGAAGAGATAAAAAAATGCCACTTGCACTTTACAAAGAAAATGAACCTGCTATTATTTCGCAAGCTTATCCTATTTTTGAAATAATCGATACTAAGACATTATTACCTGAATATTTAATGATGTGGTTTACTCGTTCAGAATTTGATCGAGAAGCATGTTTTCATGCTGTTGGTGGTGTAAGAGGAAGTTTAGAATGGGAAGATTTTTGCGGGATGCAATTACCAATCCCTTCAATAGAAAAACAACAAGAAATAGTTAGAGAATACAACACTATTCAAAACCGTATTGCTCTAAACAACCAATTGATTAGCAAACTAGAAGAAACTGCACAAGCGATTTATAAACAATGGTTTGTGGATTTTGATGATGATAAATTTGAGATTAGAACACTTGGTGACCTTTGCTCTTTAATTACAGACGGAAAACATGGTGATAGTGTTGATGAAATAAATTCAGGTTATTATTTTGTTAGTGTAAAAGACATTATCAATGGAGATATAATTTATAGTACTGCAAGACAAATAACAAAAACAGATTTTGACGAAACACACAGAAGAACCGATTTAAAACCAGGTGATATTTTACTAACAAATGCAGGTACAATAGGAAGAATGGCGATAGTAAAGGACTTACTTGAAACGAATCGAACAACTTTTCAAAAAAGTGTAGCTATTTTAAAACCCAAATCTGGTATGTCAAAAACTCATTACTTGTATTTGCTTTTAAAATTTCATTTAAAAGAAATTATTGAGTTAGCTGGTGGTTCAACACAATCAAACTTACTTTTAGGCGATTTAAGAAATTTTGAAATTAAATACCCTGGCTTTGATTTCGTAACTAAAATTGAGGAAAAAGTAAAACCAATTTTTGCAATGATTAGCTCTAAAGGGATAGAAAACCATAAACTAGAGGAATTGAAGGATTTGTTGTTGGCGAAGATGACGAGGGTTGAGAGTGGAATAGAAACTGTATTGAAATAGAAAAATATGAGTATTTACCAAGATTTACTAGTGTGGTCTGCAAATAAGCCATTATTTTTTAGAGATGCTCTAAGAAGAATAATTCAAAACCCTACTTTATCACAAAATGATGTTGATGAATTAATAAGCTTGTTAAAAAAAGAAGAAGGTGCAACAGGAATTGCCTTAAGTCCAGTACCTTTAGATAGTACCCACTTACCAAGTCCTGTAAATACAGGTGCTAATTTTCCAAAATTATTAAGAGTTAGAAATCCTCAAAATATTTCGGCATTATACCCTCAGGCTGACTTACAATTTGTTGGTTCTGGTTTAACAGTTATTTATGGTAATAATGGATCTGGTAAATCAAGTTACTCGAGAATATTTAAAAAATTATGCTGGAGCAGACAAAGCAGTGTTGATTTAAAAAAAAATGTATTCATTCCTTCACCTTTAAATCAACAGATAGAGTTTACAATTGATGAAAACGGAACTACTACTATATTTAATTGGGTTGAAAACAATCCATCACATCCATCACTAAGTTCAATAAACGTTTTTGATTCAGATTGTGGAAATATATATGTTAACAATGAAAATCCAACTGACTATAAACCAGTGGGAATTGATGTATTAGAAAAATTAATTCCTATTTTCTTTCAAATAAATCAAAAACTAGATTCTGAAATAGCCTCGTATTCGACTCAAAAGCCAATTTTAAATCCTAACTTGATTGCAACAAATTCTGGAATTTGGTATAATAGTTTAGAAGAAAAAGAGAGAGTTGTCATTGATAGTTATATTCAATTTAGTGGTACTGATATTACCAGAAAGCAAGAACTAGCAATTTTATTAAGCACTCCAAATCCACAACTTTTAATTGATACATTAAATCAGACAAAAAGTAGAATAGATAATTATATTTCTCAATTTAAGACTGTAGAAAACAATTTTATTAATGAAAACATTCAACAAATTGTAGATTTAAGAAAACAAAATTTTCTAATAAACCAAGCGTATAACCAAGCATTAGAGGAATTAAACAACATTAATTCATTACCAAATATTGGTTCAGAACATTGGAGAATACTATGGAATTCAGCTAAGAACTATGCTGTAAATGCTGAAATGACTGACGGAGAAATTTTTCCTTCTAATCAGTCATTAGTGAAATGTGTTTTATGCCAACAAGACCTTGATGAAAATTCACAGACAAGAATGTTAAGATTTAATGAGTTTGTTTTAAACGATATCTCTACACAATTAAATGATATTCAAACAGAAATTAATGAAAAAATTAAATTCATTGAAAGTATAGATATTTATCTTTTTAATCATTATCAAGAAATAGTTCAATTTATTCCAAATTTTGAAGAAAAATTTAATCAATTTGTTTCACAGTTACAATTAGTTAAAACAAGTATCAAAAATCATTTAGAAACTGGTTCTGATTTAAAATCTAATATATCAATAATTTCAAGTTTACTTGTAGATTTAAATAAAAATTTAGATACTCAAATTAAACAAAATACTGATTTATTAAATAATCGGTTAAATTTAGAAAATGAATTTAAAGAATTAGAAACTAAGGAATTTTTATTCGCACAAAAACAAATCATTTTACAGTATTATGATGAAGTAAAATATATACAATGGATTAATCATTGCAAAGGCAAATTAAATACTACTATAATTTCTAGAAAGATTGGAGAGTTAATGGAAACACAAGCCGTTAATTTACAACACGCAGAATTTATTTCTCATCTACAATATTTTAATCCTGAATTAGCAAATAAAGTAGCTATTACAAGAACTAGGACATCTCAGGGAAGTACTTATCAAAAATGCTCATTTTCTTCAATAAATGATGGTTTAAATTCAATATTAAGTGAAGGAGAACAAAAAATTATTGCATTATCAAATTTCTTAGCTGAATGTACAATAGATAATCGTAAAAACAGTATAATATTTGATGACCCAGTTAATTCTTTAGATTTTGAGTATAGAGAATTAATTTCAAAAAAAATTGTTGAATTATCTGTAGATAGGCAGGTTATTGTACTTACTCACGATTTGTCTTTTATGAGGTTTTTAGTTGATATTCATAAACAAATTTTAACTACTAACTGTGAATTACTAGGAATTGATAAATACAATGGTTTCAGTGGAATTGTTTCGGATGAAATACCATATTTAGCTAAAAATGTAGATGAAAGGATATCTTCAATTCGTAAAATACTGGTTCAACATGATGCTTTACAAATTCATGATGCTCATGGTAGAGAAACTAAATTAGATTCTGCGAGGAAAAGATTTAGAATGTTAATAGAAAGATCCGTTGAAGAAATATTATCAAATAAATCTTATGAACGATTTTCTAAAAATATTCATTTGAAAAAAGTTTATTTATCAAGTTACATTATTACGCAACAAAGTGATGTAGATTTTATTTTAGGTTTGTTCGGTAAATATTCTATAACTGAACATGATGGTGGAACATCAACAATTCCATTACTTCCAAGTAGAGATACAATACATCAAGATATTACCGATTATCTAGCATGGAAATTAGATTTTAAAAATAGATTACGAACGTTTCAACAAACATATAATTAATTAAATGGCAGATATAAAATCAGGCTTTTCAGAAGCGCAATACCAATCTTTTATTGAAAGTTGTTTTTTAAGTGATTTTCGAGGAAATAATGAATTTGATATTCATTACTTTTCAGGTACATCAGAAAGACTAAGGGGGTATGATATTCGGATAGATACTTATATTCCTTTATTCCTTCAAATGAAGAGGAGTGATTTTTATTATGAACACAGCAACAATGTTGACATGCGGAACCGAAAAAATACGCTTAGCTTTATAGATAATCCTGGTGCATACACTTTCCATTTACATGTTGATTCAGTAACCAAAGATTATCTTCAACATAATCTATTAGTTGATTTAAGTAATGATTTTAATTATGTTAGATATATAGCACCAAACTTTGTTAGGTATGGTTTACTAATGAAATTGAAGTATAGTCTTGAAACTATTTATTGGGACACATTCCATGATAATAGAATGTCTTACGGAACTAACACAATACATTGGAGAGATTATTTATATTTTCCACATTCTATTTTAATTAAACCCCATGCTCGTCAAACGAAAGTAGCAAGAGTTCATCATAAATATTTTTTCAACAGGAAAAGACAAATTTCATTTCATTCAGAACCAAAAAGAATTGAAAATGGTGAAAGTTTTCAAGAGTTCATTTCTAATGTAAATGCGACTTTAAATTCTAATAAAAATGAACATAACAAATCACTTGAACAAATATTTAATGTAGTAAAATCTACAGTTCTTAAAAATTTAGTAGAAAATGATGCAGAGAGACAATCTGAAAACTCATTGAGAATCGAGAACGAGTTTGTAGAAAGCAATATTGTTTTTGATGAGTTTATGGGATTGGAAAAATTAGAATATTCTATAGATAATTTTATTATCCTAACAAATTATTTAGACAAAAGGTTTGGTATTCGAACATTATTGGCAGGTGAAAAGCAATTTAATTTTAATGAAATTTAATTTTTAATGCAAGAAATCCAACAGCTTTTAGCCCTAACAAGAGCCTTGAAAGAAAAGTATAAACACCACAACAAAAGTTTCACTTTAGATGGTAAGTTAGTGGGTGATATTGGAGAAGTTTTAGTAGCAGAGCATTATGGATTAACTTTGTATGGCAATAATAAAGAAGTTTATGATGGTTATGTAACAGGTAATGAAGACAAAAAAGTACAAATAAAAGCGTCTTTTAACAATTACTTTTATTTTACAAAAGACTTAATGAATATTCCAAAATATTTCATAGCTGTAAAACTAAATGAAGACGGTAGTTTTGAAGAAGTGTATAATGGATTAGGAGTATTGATATATGAAAAGATATTGAGTCATTTACCAACAGAAAGAAAACACAATTATCGATTGTCGGTTATAAAGTTGCAAGAATTGAACAATGATGCTGAAAATGATAAAATAAAAAGAATTCATGAATAACATTGAACTAAATAAATTACAACACTTTCTAAATCAAAATGATATTCCCATAATAAAAGGAAAACCAAAAACCTTTTTAGGAATTGCTAAACAACCGCATTATGAAAATGTGTTGTCTAACATTTACGCCTTTTATTTTGATGTTCATGAAGTTCACAAACTAAAAGACTTGTTTGTTACAAGTTTAATGGAACTCATTAACGCATCATCATTAGCAAAAGAGAATAAGGTTTTTGATACTTTTTTAAATTTTGAAGTACTTACAGAATACGGAACTAAAAATCAAAAGCGTATTGATATTTTACTGCAAAATAATGAACAAGCCATTATTATAGAGAACAAAGTATATCATGTTTTGAATAATGATTTGGATGAATATTATAATGAAATAAATGCAGCCACTAAAGTTGGAATTATTTTATCGCTTCATCCCATCTCAGATATAAAGCATCCTCATTTTATCAATATTACCCATTCACAATTTATGGAAAGAGTAATGTTTAATCTCGGTAGTTATGTATTAGGTGCTAGTGATAAATACCTGGTGTTTTTAAAAGATTTTTACCAAAATATAATCAATTTAAGTCATCCTGTTATGGAAAAAGATAATATTCATTTTTATTATAAGAATCAACAAGAAATTAATCAATTAGTTGAAATTAAATATAAGTTGAGAGACCATATATTGAGACAAGTGATTGAAGCAGGGAATATTTTAAATGGAGTAAGTAAATATGAACCTAGAATAAATAGTCATAATGACAAACGATTGGTATATTATGTTTCAAACAATCATAGTAATTTAATGATTACAGTAGTTTATGAAAAATTACTAACTGATGAAAAGAAAATGCATATTGCCATTGAAATGCAAGGAAATCTATTAAAAGATAGAGAAAAGTATAATGTAATTGATTTTACTGAAGAAGAAAAAAAGCATGCTTTTGCTGAGCATTTTAGAACAACTTCATTAGATTGGTCACATTTTGCTGTGCAACATTATCATCCATCAGAAGAAGAGATTTCTAATTTATCTCAATTTATAATTGATAAATTAAATCAAGATCACTTGTTATCCATTTTTAATAAGTTGGTACTGTTTTTAGATGCTCAAAAGGCTAAATAAATATTTGATATTCAACTTTTAATTGATTTTATAAACGTAATCAAATAGGAAAAAGAGCAAAGCATAAAATTAATATATTTACATTTCTGTTAAGAAACAGACCTAATTTGAATATGAGCGAATCGCAAAACATAGAATGGAAACAATCCTGGCACGACGACTATCTAAAATGGATATGTGGTTTTGCTAATGCTATTGGAGGTACTATTTTTATTGGTAAAAGCGATGCTGGCGAAGTAGTTCATTTAGATAACTATCAAAGGTTATTAGAAGACATACCTAATAAAATACGCAATCAAATGGGTATCGTTTGCGATGTTCAGTTGCTTGAAGAATCGGAAAAAAAATACATTCAAATAAAAGTAAATCCGTACACCGTTCCAGTTTCGCTGCGTGGTCGTTATTATTACCGAACAGGTAGTACAAAAATCGAATTAACTGGAGTAGAACTGAACGAATTTCTGTTAAAAAAAGCTGGTAAAACTTGGGATGATGTCATTGAAGAAAGTGCTAGTTTTGAAGATATAGCACCTAAAAGCATTGCATTTTTCAAAAAAGAAGCTTCCATAAGTGGGCGTTTACCCCAAGATATTATGGATTTACCCTTGCAAGAAACCCTTGAAAAATTGCGTTTAGCAAATGGAGATGCCATAAAACGAGCGGCTCTTATTTTGTTTGGTAAAGACCCTAATAAATTTTATCCCAACATTAAAGTCAAAATAGGTCGATTTGGAACAACCGATGCAGATTTAAGATTTCAAGAAGTTTTAGAAGGTAATATTTTAGAATTATTAGTACAAGTTCCTGAAATACTAAATGCAAAATTCTTAACAAAACCCATTGTTTTTGAAGGATTACAGCGTATAGAAAAAGATATTTATCCTGTGGCAGCCATTCGAGAAATGTTATTGAATGCACTCGTACATCGTACCTATATGGGTTCTATGATACAAATTAGAGTGTATGATCATAAACTTATGCTATGGAACGAGGGCAATCTACCTGAAGGAATGACCGTTGAAAGCTTGAAAGGGCATCATGTGTCAAGACCTAGAAACCCCTTAATAGCTGATGTTTGTTTCAAAGCAGGTTATATAGATTCTTGGGGTCGTGGTACTATAAAAATTTATGAAGCTTGTAAAGAAGCAGGTCTTCCTGAACCAGAAATTACCAGTTTAGATGGTGGTATTTTGGTTACATTGCATACTCATTTAGTAGTTGATGATGGTGGTCAGATAGGTGGTCAAACAAACGACCTAGTTACCGACCTAGTTACCGACCTAGTTACCGACCCAGTCAAAAGTCTACTATTAATAATGGATCAAGAATATAGTATTAGCGAATTAATGCGCTTTATGAAACTTACACATAAGCCTAATTTTAGAAAAAATTATTTACAGCCAGCTATTGAATTAGGTTTAATTGAAATAACTATTCCAGAAAAACCAAGTAGCAGTAAACAAAAATACAGATTAACTTCAAAAGGAAAAACCTTAAAAATAGCATGAAATTCACAGAAGCACAATTAGAACAAGCCTTTATCCACTTATTACAAGACGAGCAAATGACGCATCTTGTAGGTGGTGAAGTGCGCAAAAATGAGTTTCAAGGAGTAGAAGAACCACCCACACAATACGGTCATATCGTTACTGAAAAAGTGTTGATTGATGCGGATTTAAAAAACTATTTAAAATCTAATTACGCTAAGGATTATATTACGGATGCTGAAGTAGATTCCATTATTCGCGATTTAGAACGTTTGCCTTCTTCTGATTTATATGAAAGCAATAAAACGTTCATGAAAATGGTCAGCGATGGCTTTTTGCTAAAACGTGAAGACCGTAATCAGAAAGATATATTTATCCAATTGATTGATTATTCTGATAAAGATAACAATTCGTATAAAATCGTGAATCAATTAGCAATCAAAGGATACGAAATGCGTATTCCCGATTTGATTTTATACATTAATGGATTGCCATTAGTAGTGTTTGAATTTAAAACGGCTATTCAGGAAAATGTAACTATTCATAACGCCTACGTACAATTAACAACAAGATATAGAAAGGATATTCCAGAATTGTTCAAATACAATGCGTTTTGTGTGATTAGCGATGGGGTAAATACCAAATCGGGTTCTTTCTTTGCGCCTTATGAATTCTTTTATGCTTGGAGAAAAATTGAAGGTATGCCAAATGAAGTAGACGGTATTGATGCTATGTTTACATTAATTCAAGGCATGTTTAATCGCAAGCGATTACGAGATATTATTCAAAACTTTATCTACTTACCCGATAGTTCTAAAAAGAATGAAAAAATTGTTTGTCGCTACCCACAATATTATGCGGCTAACAAACTTTTTGAAAATATAAAAAACCATCAAAAACCTTTAGGTGACGGTAAAGGAGGAACTTATTTTGGTACAACAGGCTGTGGTAAAAGTTACACCATGTTGTATTTAAGTCGTTTGTTGATGAGAAGTACTCATTTTTCAAGTCCAACGATTGTCATTATTACAGACCGAACCGATTTAGACGACCAATTATCTGGACAGTTTACCAATGCAAAAGGTTTTGTGGGTGACGAATCGATTATTAGTGTAGAGAGCAGAACCCATTTAAGAGCGTTATTGCAAGGAAGGAATAGCGGTGGCGTTTTCTTAACTACTATTCACAAGTTTACCGAAGACACAAGATTACTAACTGACCGAACCAATGTCATTTGTATTTCGGATGAAGCCCATAGAAGTCAAACTAATTTAGACCAAAAAGTAGTGGTTACAGAAAACGGTGTAAGAAAAACGTTTGGTTTTGCTAAATACTTACACGATTCGTTACCTAATGCTACTTATGTTGGTTTTACAGGAACGCCTATAGATGCAACCATTGACGTATTTGGAGATATTGTAGATGCTTACACTATGAACGAATCGGTTAAAGATGAAATTACGGTTCGTATTGTGTATGAGGGAAGAGCTGCAAAAGTCTTATTGAACAATCAGAAACTCGAAGAGATTGAAGCCTATTATAACCGATGTGCGGAAGAAGGTAGCAATGAAAACCAAATAGAAGAAAGTAAAAAAGCGATGGCACAAATGAATGCCATCATTGGAGACCCAACACGTTTAAAAACAGTAGCCGAAGACTTTGTTACGC
Organism: Flavobacterium sp. UBA6203; assembly: GCA_002421645.1. The sequence goes on along the minus strand of DIST01000041.1, from coordinate 44,802 downwards.
ATTATGAAAACAGAATTGCTGAAGGTGCAACAGTACGTGGAAAAGCTATGTTTGTTTGCAGTAGCCGACCAATAGCTTATGAATTATATAAAAACATTCTAGCCTTGCGACCAGAATGGGGCGAAGTTAAAGTTGCAGCAGATGGTGTAGAATTATCAGATAAAGACAAAAAAGAAATCAAACCTATGGAACGCATCAAAATGGTGATGACCAGAGGGAAAGATGACGAGGAAGAGTTATATAATGCACTAGGAACTAAAGACGACCGCAAAGAATTAGACCGCCAATTTAAAAATGAGAAATCTAATTTTAAAATTGCCATCGTAGTAGATATGTGGTTGACTGGTTTTGATGTTCCTTTTTTAGATACCATGTATATTGACAAACCTATTCAACGTCATAACTTGATTCAAACGATTTCTCGAGTTAATCGAAAATTTGAAGGCAAGGAAAAAGGTTTGGTCGTAGATTATATCGGTATTAAAAAGCAAATGAATCTAGCGTTAGCACATTACAACAATGCCGACAATCAAAATATTGAAGATATTGAACAATCTATTGTGGTGGTTAAAGACCAATTAGATTTGTTAGGCAAATTGTTTCACAAGTTTGACACTTCGGGATATTTATCAGGTATTCCGTTGCAACAATTAAAAACATTAAATCAAGCCGCTGAGTTTGTGCAATTAACACAGGAATTGGAAAAACGATTCATGTACATTGTAAAACGTTTAAAATCGGCTTATGATATTTGTTCTGGAAGTGGTGCATTTTCAGAAACGCAAAGAGATGAAATTCACTTTTACTTAGCCGTTCGCTCCATAGTATTCAAATTAACCAAAGGAGTTGCACCAGATACTGCTCAAATGAATAATCGAGTGAAGCAAATGCTTCAAGATGCGATTGAGAGTGATGGTGTAGAAGAAATTTTCAAATTAGGAGATGAGAATCAAACCGAAATAGATATTTTCTCGGATGATTACATGGCTAAAATTGATAAAATCAAATTACCTAATACCAAAATTAAACTATTGCAAAAGCTTTTAGCTAAAGCTATAGATGACGTTAAAAAAATTAATAAAATAACGGGAATAGATTTTTCAAAACGTTTACAAGCCATTGTTGATAAATATAATGAACGTAAAGAAAGTGATGTATTGCGTAGTGAAGTATTAGAGGACTTTACAGATGAAATTATCGATTTGTATTATGCACTTAAAAAAGAAAAAGATTCCTTCAAAGATTTAGGGATTGACTTTGAGGAAAAAGCTTTTTACGATATTTTAAAAGCATTGGCTGTAAAGTATGATTTTAGTTATCCAAACGATAAGCTAGTTACATTAGCTCAAAAAGTCAAAACCGTTGTAGACGATAAAGCAAAATACACCGATTGGAGTAAACGTGATGATATTAAAGCAGAACTTAAAGTGGATTTAATTATTCTTTTAGCTGAAAACGATTATCCACCAGTAGACAGAGACGAAGTGTATAAAGAGATTTTTGAACAGGCTGAGAATTTTAAGAAGTATAAAAAATAATGAACCTATTCAAAAAAGACACCTCTTCAAAAGTCTACACCCTCCACAAACTCGATTGGTTGGAGTATGTGTCTATGGGGTTGTGTATGTGGTTTTTGTTTTATCCTAGACCGTATGACTATTTGTTGGTGGCGTTGCTGTTGCTGCCTTTTGTGGGGATGTTTTTGAATGGGTTAAACAAGCCCAGTATTGCTTCGTTAGTAGAAATAGATCGCAATGCCAAAGATGAATATGATGTAGCGGATTTTATCGATTTACCCGCTTGGGTAATAGTAGTTCGTACGTTGTTAGATTATGAAACGGATTCTTATGTAGCGGTTCTCACTGCGGGCACGATTGCGTTTGTGGGGATTTGTGTTTTTTTGTTGGTTACGCACAGGCAGATTTCGGATTCTAATAAGGACAAGTGGTGGATTTATGGTTCGATTGTTTTTAGTTTCTTTATCTACAGTTACAGTTCGGTAATAGCGGTGAATTGCTCGTTTGATTACTCGGAACCTAAAGTGTATAAAACAGAGGTGATTGATAAGCATATTACTACAAGAAGAAAGGGAGGTCGCACGTTTTATGTAAAGGTAAAACCATGGGGACACCATTATGATGCCGAGGATATTACAGTTTCAAGTGAGGAGTATGAGCAGTATCAGATTAACGATAAGGTGGAAGTGGAGTATAAGGAGGGGTTGTTGGGGATTCCTTGGTATTATTTGGATTGATGCGGTGATGGGTGATGGGTAATGGGTGATGGGTAATGGGTGATGGGTGATGGGTGATGGGTGAAAAGGTTGGTTTCACTTTGTGAAACGTTTGCCTACTGTGTAGGAGATTCCTATTTTGGCGGAATGACAAGGGCAAGGGTAAGGGCAAGTTCAAGGGCAAGTTCAAGGGCAAGTTCAAGGGCAAGTTCAAGGGCAAGTTGGTTTTGCTTTGCTCAATGGGATTTCTGCTGTGTAGTAGTGATAGGCTTTTACTTTGTAATGGTGTTGTTATGTTGTAAGCTATTCCTGTTGGGAATAAATTTATTTATAAACTAATATAGAAAATAGAATGAAAATTGCTCTTTTAGATGATAATTCAGAACAATTGGAAAGAAATCAAAGATTTTTAAATGCTTTACCTGTTGAAATTGTTACAGCCTCTTTAACGGCAAAGACTTTTTTACAGGAGGTTAAGTTATCTAAGCCGGAGCTTTTGATTTTAGATTTGAATTTAGGTGATTCTTATATGACGGGGATGGAAGTGGCTTTTGAATTGAAATTGCCTGTACTGTTTGCTAGTAGTAATACGCCTGAATATGTAAAAGAAATGGAGCGTTTAAAGCGTGATGCATCGTTATGTGTAGATCATATTACCAAACCTTTTACAGAACAAGAGTTTCAGAAGACGTTTACTCGTTTTTTACAGGAGGTTAAATTCTTTAGTAATCAAAATCATGTAACGCTTGATTTAGGGAAACAGAAGCGTACTAAAATTGCAGTTGATTCTATTGTGTATTTAGCAGCTGATAAAGCTAGTGGTTCCGAATCGAATAATAAGCAAATTTATTTTACCAATAGAAAAGCCGAAAGTTTAATAGATTTTTCTTTTTCTAAAATGGAAGAAAAAGGTTTGTTGAAATCGCATTTTGTTACTATTCACAAATCGTTTCGAGTGAATGTGAATCATATTAAACACTACAATAAAAAAGAGGAGCATGTAGAGGTTGAAGTATTTTCTGTTTCGGGAAAATTAGAAACTAAAAAATTGCCTGTATCGGAAAATTACCAGTCGGTATTAAAATCGTTGAAAAAATAACCGCTCTCATTGCTCAAAATACCGCTTTTGTTCTTAACGATTAGCTGATATGATTCTATATTATATCAGCTTTTTTTTTCTTGTGACTTTTGGTTTGTAATTACAGCGGATACCGAAAAGCTAACGAGTAGGAAAACTAATTAAATTCAAAAAAATCATGAGTAAATTCAATTCAAATTCAGGAACAACTAAAGGAACTGGTGTTAAGCCAAGTGGTGCTCCAAGTTCTAAACCTAATCCTAATTATCCTAGTAAGACAGATAATCCATCGGGTAAAGGTAGAGGTAATACACCAAAAAAATAGTTGATTCATTAACCTCAATAGTTTTTTGCTGTTGAGGTTTTAAAAACAAAGTTATGAACAAACTTAATATTAAAGCTTTTGATGTATCAGGCAAAAGCAATAAAGAAATTGTAAATTTAGTTTCTCAATTTCCATTTTATGCCTCTGACAAAGAAGCGAATAGTAAAAAAAGAAAACGATGGGTGGTGAATCCAGAAAATTTATCGGGTGATGTTTTGTCTAAGCTTTATATCAATGAAGATATTATTCTGGGATTCAATTTTAATCAAGATTTCGATAATGAATTGCAATTGCATTATATTGAAAGAGAGTTGCAGTTGGTTGACGTTTATGAGTTTCCTCTTTTAGAAAGTCATAAAACGATTCCTTTTATGAAGAAAATTTTGAATAAAGAACCTTTGCCGTTTCATTGGAAAAATTCGATACGATTACATGAGAAATTTGCACATCCGTTTTTTAGAAATGTGTTGGGTTTTAAGAATTCCAATTTTTTTATTCGCCCGGATGATGTCGGCTTAATGTTTCCGTATCAGCATCCTGAATTTAAAAACGTTAAGGAAAAGGTACTTTTATTAGAGAATCTATATTTTAAAGAGAGCCATTTAATTGCTTACAAAGTTTTTAATCCCATAGTATACGAGTATAAAATCGTTTGGTCTATGGAATTTTATGACTATTTAAAAAATTTAAAACCAATCAATTAATTAATTATGAAAGCATATAGAGTAATCGTAGGAACTTCAACATTAGATTTGGAAGAACAAATTAATGCGTTTTTGAAAATGAATTGGCAGTTGCAAGGGGGCGTTTTTGTAACCATCAATAAAGGCGTTGGAAGTAATGACAAATTTTATTTGCAAGCGATTGTGAAATAAGGAAAGAGGCTCAGGCCTCTTTTTTTATGCTCAAAATTTACTCTGATGATTTCTTTTTCACCCATTTATCAATCATATACTTCGTAATTGGTTTTAATGGTTTTCCTGTTACAGGGTGAAAGCCATGTGTGTTGAAAAATTCAGGTTCACCATTTACTTTACCATACCAAACTACAGGTTTATCGTTCACAAAAAAAGTAGAATTTTCATTTACTTCTATTTTTCTTAATTGGGCTTTTTGTTCATTTATGGGTTCAATTGGGCTTTCAAAATTAGCTTCAGTTGCGTTACAATCAATATATTCATAATGGTCGTTTTGCCATTGCATGCATTGTTGATCATCTAAAATTAAATCTTTAGCGGTATAACCCACAGAAAAAATACCTGCTAATGCCAATATTCCGATACCTGCTTTCTTTTTCCAATTCTTTTTTGCTTCGGATATTGGAGGATGTATCTCGTTATCAGGTTTTACATTTAAACCTTCGTCGAATTTTGTTTCTTCTTTAATAGGTTCTATTTTATGAGATTTTGAGATAAATACTCTAAAAGGTCTTGGCTTATAATCTACAAGTAGAGCTGCTATGTTTATGGTTTCAATTTCTGTTAAGTCAGTTTCTCCTTTAAAAAAAGTTTCAATGGGTCTGAATTTATCGGTTTGTGCTTGCAGCTTATTTCTATTACCAGCTTCATATTCAAAACCGAAAACCAAATGAAAACTTATTTTATCTTCTTTATGATTTGATTCTTTCAATCGTTCCTCACATAGTTGGCGCAATTTAGCTCTTGAAGGAGCTATCAAAAAGCTTGAATATTTTCCTTCTTTTTCAATTTCATATTGGGCTAAAATGGCCTTTTTGTAGGCTTCAATACTTTCTGTTTTTGTTGTCATAACGGAACAATTAGGAATCTTAAGGAATTGCTGGAATTTCAGGAATTCCTTATAAATACTCACTTAAAAACGTAATTCCTTTGCTTCAGAATTAGTTCTTGTTTTAACTAGCTATTGAAACAAATGTACAAAACTGATTTTAAAATAGTGCTGCTTTACAGAACCGAATTTTATTCGGGAAGTATAAAATGAAAGTTCTGTAGAAGCACGCTATTACTTCCCATTATTTAGAGCTCTATGGAGCATTTCGACTCAAGTTGAAAAGTTGTAATCGGGTTTTCCCGACAGTCAAAATCATGTCCAATTTTAAAATTATTACAATGAAAAAATATTTAGTTATTGCTATTATAGTATTAGGGGGGATTTCTGTTTCTTGTTCGGCAGATGATAAAGAAGAATTGATTGCACCTACCATAAATTCAGAGCATTACACATTTGATACATCAATAATTCAAAAGGAATTAGATAGTATAGGTATTGGTGATACAGGAGGTCAAGGAGGGAATAATCCTATAAAACCTTAGATTTAGTAAGTTTTAAAAAGAATTCGGGGATGTTTATTTTAAGCATTCCCTTTTTTTGATTTTTTTTATGCTCGTACGGATTTCCGTAAGGAATTGATGAATGGACTTTATAAGTTTGACGAGCATTTGTTAAAATGAATAACCTACTGCATTCTGGTTGCAGTATTAAGAATTATAATTGTAAACGTTTGGATATACGTATTATCATAAAGATACACGAACTAATAAAGTTTGAGTTAACGGGAAGTCCGAAAGACTTTGCGGAAAAAATTAGTGTATCGGAACGAACGATTTATAATTATTTAGAATATATGAAGACAGAACTTCATGCTCCAATTGTGTATAATAATTCTAAGAAGAGTTATTGTTATGATGGGGAGTGTGGGTTGAGGTTTAGGAATAATAATAATTTATAATATGAAAAAAATACTACTCACATTCTTTTTTATTCTTATATCCAATGGGATTTATAGCCAATCTTATCTAGGTACCATCACTAAGCAAGTTAATTTTAGGGAAGGACCAGGTAGTGAATATAATATAATTAGTTCGCTAAAACCAAATTCTCAGGTATTTATAATTTCTCTAGATTCTGAAAATGACTTTTACAATATAATTGACATTGCCACAGATCGAGAAGGATATGTGCATAAATCTTATTTAAAAATCGGAAAATTGGTTAGTAAGAGTAACCAAAGTGTATTTACTCCTAATGGGAAATCATCGGATTATGATTCAGAAGTTAAAATATTCAATAATACGAGTAAAACACTTACTCTTAAAATGAATACTGAAGTTTATCGATTTACACCCTACGAAACTAAAAATATAAAATTTACACCTGGAGAATATGATTTTAGGGCTTCAGCACCCGGAGTCATTCCTTATATAGGAACAGAAAGGTTGAAAAGTAGTCAGGGTTACTCTTGGCAGTTTTATATAACAAGTACTTGGAGGTAAAACTAAATTTTACATGATAATCTTTATTTTATGTTTAGTAACTTAATTTCAGTTTTCATAATTTCAGTTAAGCTCTATTTTAAAATAGTGTTACGTTTTCTGTTAGTTTTATTTAGAAAAGACAGACGTCTTGTTGAACTTCATTTTGATAGCGGTAATGAATTTTTATTTGAGGATAGTTTTTTAATAATCAAATATCGGTTCAAAAATGCCATCTACTACAAGGTTAATAACAAGCTTACTTTAGATAATCATATTAAGATTTTTAATATAAAAAATATTAATACTGCAATACCTTTTATTGTTTATGGATGGTTTGAAAAAAAGCATTATTTGATTGAAGTTCAACCTGATAAATCTTTAAATAGTGACCCTTTTAAAACGAAGTTTTCAAATTTAAGTGTTTCATTAACAACAATTGCAATACCCAAATTAGTTGCTAATCAAATTGATATAAAAACTAAGAATGTCGCTATTGAAAGTTCAAAAGTTTATATGGCGAATAATAAAATACTGATAAAAACAAATTCATTCACTCAAAACGATTTTTTATGACACGCGACTATTACCAATTACCCAAAGCTGGAAAAGTAATGCAATTTCTATGGAAATGTGCAGGAGGCGATAAATACCTTTTAGAACGAGCAACCTATTCAGATCAAATTAAATATATGTGCTTAGGTGGGATTGTATTTGCTACAGGAGCTATGGCGGGTTTAGCAGGTGGATATGCTTTTTATACAATATTTTCACCCAAAGCCAGCGATGTTATTAATAAAACAAATACTATTGTAAAAAACTTAAATGAAGTTCCTACTGATTTGACTACATTAATTTTGTCAATTGTTTTCGGTATTATTTGGGGATTGATAATTTTTAATATTGACCGATTTATTGTTACTAGTACAGGAAAAGGTGATGGAACAGAGGAAATTACATGGTTGGAATTTAAAACAGCTATACCTAGAATTTTGATGGGTATGATTATAGCTATTACAATCTCAAAGCCCATTGAAATAAGAATGTTTCAGACCGAAATAAATTTAGCTGTTCAGAAAGAGCAAGAACTAGAGAAAAATTCTCTTATTGCTCAAGCAAATAAGAATTATGAAATTAAAGTAAAAGAAGTAAAATCTAAATTAGGTAAAATTCAAGCTGAGCTAGATTTGGAAAAGAAAAAGGCAAGTGATTTAAGATATGAAATTTCAAAAGAAATCACAGGAGCTAATGGGAACGGAGCTAATTATGGACCACGAGCAAAAGAATTAGAAAGACAAGCAGAAATTTCAGAGGCTAAAATTAAGCAATTAGAAAATACTTCAGAATATAAAAATTCAATTATTGAAATAAATAAATATGAAAAAGAAAAAGCTTACGATATTGAAATTGCTGAAAAAAAAGGAGCTTCATTAGATGGCTTATTGATTAGAATTAAAAAAGCTCATGAAATCGCAGGTTGGACAATAACTATTTTCATAACATTACTATTTATGGCAATAGAGTTAACTCCTATATTTTTTAAATTAATGTTGACTAAAACTACTTATGATTATTTAGCAGAAAACAGAGATGAGTTAATAAAGGCGGATTATGGTATTGAAGTTCAATATGACAAATATAAAGACAAAGAAGGTGTAGAAAGACACCTTGTAATAAACCATGAAGCCGAAAAATTAATATACGAAAAAATAAAGGTATCGGAAATTCAAAAAGAATTAACGGATTATGCTGTTCAAAAATACAAGGAAAGAGAAATGAAAAAAATTGATGAAAATTTAGATACTTATATTTCAACAATTAATAATGGAGAAAAGAATTCATAAAAATATTTTTAGATTTCTACTAACTTGTTCAGGTGAAGATATGCTAATACTTGAAAAGTGTAATCAACGTATTCGAGACAGATTTGCGTTGCTTGGCTTTTTTGTGTTACTAATTTTTATTGGTTGTTTTTTTAGTGCATCATTTTTTGTTTATTCCTTGTTTAATGGCGCTTTCTGGATAAGTTTACCAGTTGGAATCATTTGGGGATTTATTGTAGTAAATCTATATTTATTGTTATTACATACTATATCTCCTCCAATCATTCCTTTAAGTACAAAAAATAAGAAATCAAAAACTATTTCTTTTAATTTTTTTAATCTTTCAATGTTATTACGTGTTGGGTTTATGATGTTATTAGCAATAATTATTGCCCAACCTCTGAATGTTTTTTTGTTATCTAAAAGTGTGCAAGACGATATTGCTAAGCACAAAGTGATTGAAAGAGTAAAAATGTTTTCACTCACTAACAAAGGATTGATAAAAAATGAATTACAAGCATTAAATGAATTTAAAAGTAAAGTATTGTTTTTTTCAAATCCAAGTGAAGAACTTGATTTAAAAAGTAAAATAGCTATTATCGAATCTAAAGTTATAAATGATAGCTTATTTTTGAAAGAATCATTATCTAAAATTAAAAGAATTAATCATTTAGATGAAAAATTATTTTTAAGTATTAAAGAGCAGCAAGAGAAAGAAATATTAATTAATCAAATTGAAACTAAACTAAATAGTGAACTTGTTTCAGACAATGAATTTATTCATACTATTTCTTCAAATAACAGTTCAAATATTAATTATCAAACTTTTAATGTTTTTGTATCTAATTTTAATAAAATCCTTATTGAGAAAAACGAAAATTATCAAAATTTAAATTTCATCCTTGATAAAAGTAATTTTTATGTAAAAACAATTCAATTATTATTACTTAAGAATCCTTTGTCTTGGATTTTAACAATTCTAGTTTGTTCTATTTTTTTAATTCCAATCTATACAAAATACAAAGTAAGAGATTTATGTGCGAGGTTTTTTAATATTGAAAGGAATAATTCGGATTTTATTAAATTAAGAGAACAACTTATTCAAACCACTAATTTCAATTGGTTATCAAGTACTATTTTAAAAAGTAATATTCAAGATTATAATACCTCTGATTATTATTTCCATAGAATGTTAATTGAGCATAAAATTATTTTGGAAGAATATGAAATAATGAAACAAAAGTTTTCGAGTATTCTTTCAGAAAGAATTAAACAGTATAATATAAAATCGTTAAAACGTATATTACCCTTGTTGGAGAAATTAAAAGATAATAATCCACAGCGATACAAAATATTAGTAAAAGATATTAATAAAGAATACTCTTCAACACCCGTAGAAAAATTTGAATACTGGTTGGATTCTCCATTTAGAACTATTAGACCTACTGTTAATGTTATTAAAAATAACGAAAAAGAGTTTTTAGATTTTATTTACAATTTAGAAGAGTAACCAACAATGGAAAATACTATTGAAAATATTTTAAATATGGAGTCTTTTGTTGGTGAAGACGGCAAAGACTATATTAAGATAACTAAAGAGATTCTTACTCCAAGAAAAACCTATTTAAAAGGAACTATAACAGGAAAGTATAGAGGAACAAGATTAGCAAGTTATTCAAGTTATGAAGATTTATTTGATTTTGAAATATATGAAGCATATGTCAATTGTAAGTCAAAAGAGGATGTTAGAAAAAATAGTCCATTTGTATTTCCTAATGATTTTAAAGGTATAAATGTTGAAAAAATTACTGGTAATGTCTTTCCAAAAGACAAATTGCCATCGACGTTACCAGTACAGATGTTATCTGAAGGTAAAAGTTTTGGTGTTAATTTATTAGAACCAAAGCTTTATGAATTTGAAATAATTAGGAAATTACATCAAACAGAAGGTGATGAAGTTTTTGGTTCTTTTAATGCGTATGTAACTGGATATATTTTTGATTATGAAAGAGAAATAGTAGAGGAAATAAAAGAAGTGCCAGAAATACCTGAAACAGTATCTCCGCCAATTCCAGAATCGCCTAAAAAATGTAATTGGATTCAAACTGGTAAAAAAGATTTCAAACCCAATTATATAAAATATGAATATGTTTGTCATATTCATAATCATAAAAAATGGGGTGAATGGATATTTCAAAAAGGGCCGGCCAATTCTCCTTTTAATGAAGGATGTTTATTAGTTTTATTTTTAATAATTGGACTCTTTTTATTGATAAAATTTCTTCCAGAACTTTTATACTTGGTAGGTTTCTTTATTATAATTGCTCTAATTTCCTTTTTAGAACCAGTCCTCAGATGGATTTTTAGGATTTTAGGACCATTATTATTCATTGCATTTATAGGTTCATTAATTTATAACTTTAGTAATAGCGGGGGAAGTAGAAATTTTTCTCCTATACCATCAAGTACAGATGTTCCTAGGGAAATAGCTCCTGTAATAGAACCATTACCAGTTGTTGATAATGGAACTGAAAATTTTAATCCAATTGATACAACACAAGTAGTCCAACAAAATAATGACAGTTTAATAACTCGATATAGACAATGGAAAGATTATAATGGAAAAGTTTATGAAGGAACTTATCAAATTAAATTGAGTGACTTCAGAAAATCTTCGCTTTTTAAAAATAATTTGGGTTTAAATGACCAAAACAAAAAAAATTATGATCAAATAATACATAGTTTAAAAGAGTATGATAAGTTTAGATTAAATGGTTTGTATCGCATGTTTGATAGTATTCAAAAAACAAATCAATTAAATAAAAATCAATTTGCAGAAATGGTTGTAACGTTTGTCCAAGATATACGTTATGCTTTAGTTTTATCTGACGGATGTGACCCGTCATTATATAACGACCGATTCACTAGAAACTACCTTCTAAATAATGAAGGTTTTTGTGATGGCAATCAGAGATTTGGAATTAATACTCCAATTGAATTTATGACCAATCTGAAAGGAGATTGTGATACTAGAACACTTTTACTTTATACAATCTTATCTCACTACAACTATGATGTAGCAGTTATGAGTAGCGAGTTTTATGGTCATTCCATTTTAGGTGTCAACTTGTCCTATAATGGTTTAGCTTATAATTATAAAAATCAAAAATATGTATTGTGGGAAACTACAGCTTTGGGTTCAAAACCTGGTGTAATTTCAAATGATATTTCAAATATTAACTATTGGAGAATATCCTTAAAATCTAAATAACATGAATAAACAAAGTCTATTTTTTACATTTCTTGTTGCAATTATTACAATACTTATTGCAATGAATTTAATTTCTATTTTAGCAAAAAAGAGAAATATTAATATATCAAATAATAGTTTAAATATTAGTTCGATATTATGGTATTTGTCTATTTTATTGCCTTTTTTTATGCTGCTTAAGGTGTCTTTAGAAATGATTGAAAATTCAATTGAGGTATTAATATATTCGGCTACTGTTGAAAACACATTTTTAGCAGTAATGGAAAAAATACTTATTTATATTGGATTATCATTTGTTTTTGTAGCGATTGTATTTTTATTGATAGAAAAACTATTTTTTTTCTCATTTGGTAAAAGACAAGATTCAATAGAAATTGATAATAATAATTACTCCTATTTCATTTTTAAACTATGTTTATCAACACTTTTAGTTTATTGTCTTTTATCAGTTTATGATCATTTTTTGAGATGGTTTTTACCAGTAGTTGAAACCCCTTTTTATCATTAAAAAATGAAAAGAGTAATTTTAATATTATATTTATTTATACCGTTTATTACATTCTCACAGAATAGTATAAAAGGGAAAGATACTTTGAAGGTTGGTGTATATGTAGATAATATTTATGATATTAATTATTTAAATTCCAGTTATAAAACTATTTTCTATGTATGGTTTGTTTCAACAAAAGAACTTAAAACAGATAACATTAATAAAGATATTTCTAATTTTTTAGATATTGATAAATTAATAGAATACAATTCATTACTGGTTGAATCAAATGTAATTAAAAATAGTACGAGTAATAAATATTATTATTTAAATAAGATTAATGCTACTATATTAAACAATTTAGATGTTTCAAAATTTCCATTTGACATTCAAAATCTTACTATTTATCTGGAATTGAATACTCATTATAAAGGAGATTTCATTGTTTTATTGGATAAAAGAAATTCAAAGATTAAGCCAAATTTTATTGATAAATGGGAAATAGGTTATGTTGATTTTAAATATGATTCTAAAAATTGGGATTCAAATTTTGGTGATATTTTAAATGAAAAGTATGAGTTAGATGCAATTAGTATAAATATTCCCCTTTATAGAGAATCATGGACTATTTATTGGAAGTTATTTGTAGTGCTTTTTATTTCTTTTTTCTTGACATCTATTAGTGTATTTATACCAAACAAGAACAGTGAACAAAAACTTTCATTGATAGTAGGCTCTCTTTTCACTGCAATAGGTAATAAGTACATAACAGAATCTTATCTTCCTATATCAGATCAATTTAATTTATCTGATAAATTACATCTAATTACATTTATATTTATTGCATTTTTTTCCATCTATGCTATTTTTGAACAAAGATCAAGATTGAAAGATAATTTTAAAAAAGATTTTTGGGTTTTTATCATTTCAATTGGATCATATATTTTATTAATTTCCATAACAACATATTTATATAGTAGTAATTAATAATTCGTTTATGCAAAAAATATTAAAAATATCATTAACTATTCTTCTCTTCGGATGTCTTATCGACTTTCCCTATGGTTATTATCAATTCGTTCGTTTTATTGCAATGTTTGGTTTTGGATATTTAGCCTATAATGCTAACGGAAAAGGGTATAAAAATGAAACTTATATTTATTTAGCTTTAGCTATTTTGTTTCAACCTTTTTTCAAGATTGCTTTAGGGAGAACCCTATGGAATATTGTAGATGTTGTGGTAGGTATTGGTTTATTATTAACTATATTTACTTCAAAAAAAGAAAACTAGATTTGAAGAAAATACTCTTTCTTTTTCTATTTGTTACTTGTGGATTATACTCCCAAGTCAAACTTCTTTCTTGGAATATTGAAAATTTAGGATGTTCCAAATCAGAAAGTGAAATTACTTTTATGGCTAAGACTGTTAAAGATTATGATGTTCTGGCTATTCAAGAGGTTGTAGCGGGAGATGGTGGGGCACAAGCCGTAGCAAAGTTAGCAGCTGCTTTAAATAGAATGGGATTCAAATGGGATTATACCATAAGCGACCCCACTAGTAGTAGTGCTTACAAAACTGAACGTTATGCTTTTTTATGGAAAACCAGTAAGGTTAAAAAAATAGGGGAGGCTTGGTTAGAAAAACAATACCACTTGGAAATAGATCGAGAACCGTATTATTGCACGTTTGAACACAAAGGCAAGCAATTTACGGTTGCTAATTTTCACGCTATAACTAAGAATAGACAACCCGAAACAGAAATCAAGTATTTCAAGTTTTTACCTGCTCAATATCCCAAATTGAATTTGATTTTTGTTGGGGATTTTAATTGTCCGCAATCGCATACGGTTTTTATTCCTTTGAAGAAAATGGGATATTCATGTGTGTTTACTAATCAAAAAACTTCATTAAAGAAGGAGTGTAAGGCAAATGATTGTTTGGCTTCTGAATTCGATAATATTTGGTACAATACTTCTAAAATAAGTATTATTAATTCTAAAGTTATTCATTTTTACGACTCTTTTCAGTCATTAGATGAAGCTAGGAAGATATCGGATCATATTCCAATTGTGTTTGAGTTTGTTTTGAATTGATTAGTCAACTTCTTTCTTTTTTCAGCGTGTTTTAGATTTCACTTTGTGAAACGTTTGCCTACTGTGTAGGAGATTCCTATTTTGGCGGAATGACAAGGGCAAGGGCAAGGGTAAGTTCAAGTTCAAGGGCAAGGGCAAGTTCAAGGGCAAGTTGGTTTTGCTTTGCTCAATGGGATTTCTGTTGTGTGGGAGATTCCTGTTTTGGTGGAATGACTGCTTTTACTGCGTATAAGGGGGGAGCTTAAAGAAGCTTTCTGAGAAATTGAAGAGAATGATGAAGTGATAGGCTTTGGTACAGCTTGCTTTCTTTAGCTCTTTTGGTAATGTTTGAGCTTTATAAATAACATTTGGTAACCTTTTTGTACATTTAGCCTAAAATTTTATTTAGATTATGAGAAAATTGTTACTTATCTTAAGTATTTTATTGGGTTTTGTGATGACGTCATGGGCACAAACCTCTAATTTAGTGGTGTTTTCAGAAGATTTAGAGCCGTTTTTTTTGGTAGTCAATGGCATTAAGCAAAATACTACGGCACAAACCAATGTAAAAGTAACCGATTTAAAAACTTCTGATAATGCGGTGATGGTTATCTTCCAAGACAAGGCATTGGGTACGGTGAAACAAAACCTTTACTTTACTGACATGGGGGTTGAGATAACAGCAAAAATCACGAAAACTTCAAAAGGGTATAAATTGCGTTATTTTGATGAAGTGCCTTTATCTGAGGCGGAGCCTGCAAGTGCTAATCAGTATACGACCTCGTTTCAAACAGAAGATGAAATTCCAGAAATAGTTCCAGTAGCCCATGATCCAGTAGCTGTTGCGCCTGCAACTACTACTACTGTGACCCAACCTGCAGCTCCTGCACCAAAAGCGGCACCAACGGCTGCTGCGGTTGATTTTACATACAAATGGGCTGTAGGAAAGAAATACACTTTTGTAGCTTCGCAAATTGATAATGTTACTACTTCTATGATGGGGATGAACATGAAGGAGCAATTTAATAGTAAAACCAAATTTTTAATGAGTATTACAAGTGTTGCTGCTAATGGTAATGCTACAGGTACGTTACATGTGTTGGATTTTTCTGTTACCGATTCGAAAGGAAGGGTTTTGGCAACGTTAGCGAATGTTCCATCAGGAGCCATAAAAAGCGATTTTAAAGTGGATAGGAATGGTAATTTCACGTTCTTGAAAAAGATTTCGTTAGTAACTACTGCTCAAGGGAATGCATTAGTATTTGCAAATGCTACCGACAATTCGTTATCGGTAGGAGGGCAATCGGAAAGTATCAAAGTAGCGGTGTATGCTGAGTTTGATGCTAAATCAGGCGGTTTAAAAACGGGGTATACTATTAAAGAAGCGCAACCTGTAAAGCAAATTACTCTTAAAGTTGATGAAGATACCGATATTATAGACGTGTTACCTTATGATTATTTGACGCTTTTGGCCTTGCCAGAAGGGAAGGTGCAACAAGGGGATCAATTGCAAGCCAATGCGGGAATTTACACTATTGATGTTTTGGCAAAAAGCATTAGCAATGGGGTAGCGCAATTGAATTATAAGATGAGTTCGGATAAAAATAAAAATCCTTTTGCATCTTCTGCTACTATGCAATCTGAAAATTCATCCCTGTCGGCGGGTATGCCAAACATGAACCAGATGATGAGCGAAATGAGTATTGAAGACCAGCAAAGTGTTGCTTTAACCAAACAAGTAATGCCTAACTTAACAATGGATTTTGATAGTTTTTTTGATTACAATGTGGGGATGTTTACTAGGGTTCAAGGAATTATGACTACCAATTTGAATACCATGGGGGTAAAAATGGAAGTGGTATCGAATTTAGAATTGAAGAAGTTGTAGTGGGTAGTTTTTAAGGTAATAATAATAAAAAAAGCCCTGCAATTGCAGGGCTTTTGTGACCTCGACAGGTTAGAAACATATTCGTTTAAATCGGAGTAACAAGAGATATAAAGCGCTGTATAAAAACAGTTGAGGTAACTTTGGGGCTAATTTAGTGAAATTGAGTGAGTATTTTCTAACATTTAATTTAAAGTTTTAGAAAAGCTATTTTAGACGATTTAAAAGTCTTTAATTAAATAGTTAGGATTAGTTTAAGATTATTAGTTTTATTCGTTTAGAATTATTGTTTTATATCTGATTTTTAGCATTGCAATTGATTTATATGTGATATAAATATGCTAAACAATCAATAATTGCTCTATTTATAGTTTATTGTATGTTTTGGTAATATTTATTTTTTTTTAAAATGTCTTACTTGTTGTATATGTAAGTTTTGGTAATATATGATAAGAAAATATATGGTCGGCGGGAAAAAATCGACTATCTCGATATAGTATTCTTTTTTTATTGCGTATTGATTGAGCTATACTCTTATTTGAGTTATTGATTACCCTTATTATTAAAGCAAGTCCACTTTGAATAAAAAAACAGGATATCTTTTTAATTTGATACCCTGTTTCTAGTTATTAGTTTGCAATTAATTTTTGTTTTGAAAGAATTAAATTTTCGAAAAATTCCTTATTACTAGTTTTATTATGTACACGCCATTTTTCTAAATTTTTTTTAAAGGTACTTTTTATGGCATACTTTTTTTTAGGATTATTGCCAATCGCTAAATCTATGTAGGCATTCATTTTTTGTGTTGAAATATGCTCTAAGTATTTACAACTGGTAAATTCTAGAAAGTCTTTGGGTGTTAAATCTTTTAATTTAATTATTTCTTCTATTGAAATATCATCGCTTACATCAATGTTTAGCATTTGTGAGACCCAATAATTTAAAACATAATTACTATTTTCTAGTAAGTCTTCTAATGTTTGCATGAGTTCATTTGCAAATTTAACCCCAGACCGTTTATTAATTTTTAGTTCTAACCTTAAGAAAAAATGCTTTTCTGAAACCTTATTGTAAACATACTTTGAAATATGATTGTTATCGTACATTTTTTGTAAAAAGTCGTAGCAAATAATGCCAATATTTTCTCCATTGAAATAAACACTACTACAATTGTCAAATTGTCCATATTTTTTAAAATCTCTGTGACCACTTAATTTTTGTAATAATAACTTATAATTAGAGTCGAGTTTGAATGTTATGCCTAATTCTATACGATAGATTTTAAATCCTAATAATTCTTTCAAATGAATCCCTAAAGTTTGAGAGATAAGATTAAAACAATCTAATAAATCGTTAGAATTAAAATCTTGTGTTGAGTTTACACCATAGTACCATTTACGCAAGCTATTTGTAATTCTAACTCTAAATAAAGTTTTAAAATGAAGAAATTCTAATCTTAGGTAAGCATGTTTATCTCTCTTTTCTTTAGAATAATCACTCTTGTAAATTTTTAATACTATACTAGTGTGATTTACATTAGGATTATTACGACTTTTAATAACAACTCTATTTGAATTGTTTTTAATTAGTTCCTCGATATTAATTGGACAAGTATTATAAAAATCGTTCCCTATTCGAATATTATCTATTTTTTCCATAATTTCTTCTATTTAATTTAGCTCTATATTCGAAATACTCGTCCAATTCTGATTTTAAAAATTTTCTGTTACCATATTTACCTGTAGAATAAACAGTTAAACCATCTCTAATGTAACGCTCTAAAGAAGAAGGACTAATTTTGTAAATTTCGCAAACCTCTTTTGGGGTTAAGTATTCCTTCTGAAGTTTGAATTCTTTTTGCAGTTCATACCTTAGTTTTTCAATTTCCGACTTTACAAATTCTTCGTTTTGTTTTTGAATTGCTTTAACTAGAATAAGAATTGCTGATTCTAATTTTGATTTTTTTTCGTTTGACATAATTTTAAGATTAATGTTATGCCTTTCTTAACTGTGTCCTTTTTCGAATTTTTGGCTATTTTAGTTAAACTTTTGTTAAATTTTGGCACAAAAAAAGACTTATTGTAAGATAAGTCTTCTTTTATATAAATTAGATGAATTTTAGTCACCCCAATATTCTTCGAAATCACATTGGTTTTGTTCTAAATTTTCTAAAGAAGCGCAAATTAAGTTTTTTGCAAGCAGATTGTTTTCGTTGATTTTTTTGTACAAGTTATTTTGGTTTAAATCGTTTGTTATTGCTGAGTAGAAGTTTAGTAAGCTTTGATATTTGTTTTTAGTACTTTGGAAATAAACGATTGTTCTTATTTTGAATTGTTGAACATTATTACTTTTAATTTTATTTACTTCTGTAGTTATAAAATAAATCCCTTGTTCTGTTCTGCCTTCGGGATTCTTAAATAAATTTTCTGATGTGTATGTAAGATAAGGAATATCTAATTCGTTTATTGCTATACTTCTTTGTGCATCTTCAATTATTTCTGAAAGAGGTTTTAATTCGCCTTTAATGTTCTTGTAATACTCTTCATTATTTTGAGCATTTGTAATTGTAAACAGCAAAAGGTTGATTATTGTAGTTAAGTAGATTTTCATTTTGTTTTAAAATTTGACATTAAATAAATTGTAGATGTTGATTATTGTACTAAAAAATATTAGGTAAATACCATAACTAAACATTGGAAATGCTTCCGGAATATTTTTAAAAATGTAATTGATTGCTAATCCTGTTACTGCAATTAGAGAGATAGTAAAAATGGAAATAAAAACGCTATTTCTAATAAGATTTGCAAGCAACAATAAGACTAGATTAACTGGTAGTACGTAGATATACTTAGCATAACTAACATTTTCTATTGTTCCTTTGTTTTGATTAAAATCTTCAACAAATCTTGCAAGTTGGTTTATTTCGTTACCAGAAATTGTAATGTTGATTATTGGAATTGAAAGCCAAGGAGTAAAAAAACCAATAAGACCAAGAGAACAAGCAATGACACCAACAATGAGTGAAAAATAATTATTGTTGTTACTTATTGTTTCTTCTTTTAATATTTTGCTTTCTTCTGTTGTTTTAGTTTGCAACATTACACCATTTTTTCTAATCCAAGAATAATAATCGTTTAATGTGCTATTTGGGTATTTTGCTTTCCATTCTTCGTAAGTAGGATTCTTATTTTCTTCCATTTGTGCTAATTCTTATTTTAGCAAATATATAAAAGTCTATTATAATAGGTAACATATAATAAGTGAAATCATGAATTTCGGAATCATTATGAATGAGGAAGAAATTAACATCGAAGACAACATAAAAAAAGTTGCTAATAAAATTAGACAACTTAGAATAGATAGTAATTACAGTAGTTACGAGAATTTTGCGTTTGATAATGATATTAATCGGGTGCAATATTGGAGAGTAGAATCTGGTAAAAACATTACTTTAAAAACGTTTTTTAAAATACTATCTATTCACAAAATTACACCCGAAGAGTTTTTTAAGGATTTCTAATTAAAAGCATTTATTTCGTTTACTGAATTTCCTAGAGCATTAACAGAAGAATTTACATAAGTCATCGTTTGCTTCATATTGCTATGAGTCATTAATTGTGCAATGTGGAAAGGATTAACATTTGCATTAGCTAAAATTGTAGCAAATGAATGTCTAGCCATGTGAAATGTAACAACTTTTTCTATCTCGCACATTTGTGCAATAATTTTCAAATTACGATTTAAACATTCATTAGTTCGGAACGGAAAAACTTTTTCTGTTTTGTCTTTTTTGTATTTCATCAGAATAAGTTTTGCTTGTTTTGATAATGGTAAGTTTACTTTCTTTTTTGTTTTTTGGGTTTCTAATGAAAGATATTGCATATTTACAACATTGCACCATTTTAAACTTTGAACATCAGAACAACGTAAACCAGTGTAACAAGAGAACAAAAACATATCTATTGTAATACTATAACCTCTTTTATTTTTAAAATCTGACAAGTCTAATTCTTTAATAGCTTTTAGTTCTTCTAAAGTTATGTGTCCAAATTTTTGTTTGCATTTCGGCATTTTAAAATCTTCGTATGGATTTGATTCTAAAATTTTTTCTTTAATTGCGTAGCGAATAAACGATTTTAAATTCTTGTGTCGGTTAAATAGTCCAGCATCTGATATGATGCTCTTATTCCTAAGAAAAGTGTCGAAATTTTCCACAAATTTTAAATCAATGTCTTGGACTTTTAAATTTGGCCTGTATTGAAGTATTCTTTTCTTCAGTAACAAGTAGTGTTTTTGTGTTCCTAAACTAACTTCTTTAAATTTCTTTTTACAAAAATCATCGTAGGCTGTTGTAAAATCGTTTGTGTCCTTTTTTGAATAAAATGCTTTTACTAAGTCTAAAGTAAGTACAACACCAATTGACTTTTGTTGTCTTAAGAAATCTTTGATAAGTGATACTTGGCTGTCAAGTAAACAATTAATTTGGCTTGTTTTTGAGCCTTTAACCAGACTATCTTTTTTGTTCCAATTTGATTCTAGTTCGTATTCACCAGAGGTCAGTTTAATTGTTTTCTTATCGATTATAACACGATAATGAATAGGACATAAACCGTCTTTTCTTTTTTTGTCGGTTCTTAAAATTGCTTTTACAGAATAACTTTGATTCATAACATTTAATTTTAAAGTTTATATCTACACTAATAGCAGGCACACTTACTTTTATGAAACAAAATTACGTAGTAAAAGTATTACAAAAAAGATAATTAATTGAAATTCAATATTTTAAAATTTATTTTTTGTAAAATTTATAATGATTCTAAATAATATTTGTTTTTTTTTCTTACATTAAAAAGATATTGGTTAATAACTTATTGATAAAAAAAAGAGGATTTTAAATAATAAAAGAGCATTTGTTTTATTTTTAATGACAAACGGATTTAATTTTTTATAATATGGGAGAATGGTCTAAAAAAATAGGAGAACAAGGAGAAAATATAGTTGAGTATTTTTTTGAAAACATTATTGGGTATAAAAATATTTATAGAAGTGGATTATCTATAAAATGTAGTTATAATGATGAACACAAAAGAGAAAGAGCTAAAGGTGATAGAAATACACATGGAGTTGATGGTTTAGTTAGTTACAATTGTCCACTTGTAGATGAATTATTAGAAATAGGAATTGTCTCTTCTAAATTTACAAATGATAAATACCCCAACAATCCAAAAGTGACATTTAAAGAGTATTTTATTGAGCTTGCGTATACAATTAGATGTTTTAAAAATTCAGAAGTTTACAAGGAAATAAATTCGAGTGCAACTAATGTAAGCGATACAACAACAACGGGATTATTATTTTGGTTGTCTAATAACGACGAAAGTATTGGACAAGATTTAATTACTGAAATATCTAATACTACTATTAGAGAAAGTGGACTTATTTATGATAAAATAATAGTGGTAGATAACGCTAGAATGGAATTTTTATGTAATCTAATAGTTAATGTTAAAAATGTTTTTGGAGAACAAAATGTAGATTTTATTTATCCAAAAACGGGAATGAATAATATTTCGTCACAAAAAAAGAGTTTTGGTAAGAGAATGCCTTTACAATTTATAAGTTCTAATATTATTCCTATTAGAATTGTAAAAGGTAGTGATGTCTATTTACTAATAGGTTCTAGGGATAATTTTAATGAAGAAGACCTAAGAATGATTATTGGTTTGTCTAAAGAATTTAACCACCTAGAAGCAACAACAAAAACAATAATTACTTTTCCTGATTATAATAAAATGAAACATACTGATACTGTAAAGAAAGTATTAGGGCAATCGGCTAGTGAAAATTATATTAGTCAGATAAGTGTTAGTAAAGATGATTTTGATTTTAGAAATTTATAAAGTATGGAATTAGAAAACGAACAAAATATAAAAGATTTTTTACCGATTGGAGAAAGTCTTAGAGCAATGATTTCACAATCTTTTTTGACAAGTGGAATATTAAAGAAAATATTAAATGATAAAGGAGTTTTTATTGACGAAA
The DNA here is from genome assembly GCA_002421645.1 of Flavobacterium sp. UBA6203. The sequence goes on along the minus strand of DIST01000041.1, from coordinate 22,352 downwards.
ACGATAAAAATAAGTCTGTCCCTTTATTAATGACAACTATTTTAAGTCCTAAAGAATTTAGGGAGTTAGTAGATAATCAAGTGAAAAAAGAGGAAAAGTTTAAGGTAAATACATTAACAATACCTTGTAAAACAGATAAGAGGCTTTTAGATATAATTCCTGTAAACTTTTCTGTAAATAAGATTATTGAAGAAAATATTGTGTATAAACCTAACTATAAAGTTATTGGAAATCCACAATTCTCAAATGTTGATGGGAAACCGAACCAAATACAATTATCTTATGAAATTGAAAGAGAAAATAAAACAAAAGATTGGGCTTCTTCTAAGAGTACACATAAAGCAGTAATTACTTTAGAAAAGAAAGACAATGAAATTAATTTGGTATTGACTAAAAGCTATACATCTAAGGAAACAAATGAAATTAACGAATTTCTTTTAAAGAACTTAAAGAATCATTTTAAAAATAATAATGTCGTTAAAGAAGAAGAAGATTTTGTTAGAATTTTGTTTAAAGATTTTACTAATGTAAATAGGGTACAGTTTTTTTATAGTTTTACTAATCCTGCAATTGATAGAGCTTTAGAATTTGTTGAAATTACAGATTTAAATGCACAAATTGATGATTCTGTAAGTGCCCCACAAGAAATTAAAGAGTTTATTTCTGGAATAAATAATTTGAGAATTAATGGTAAAGAGTTACAGGAACATATTTTTATTAAAAATAATAGTTACCATGATAAGATTGTTTTTTCTTCTATTTCTTTAAAATATAAATTTAATTTTAATGGTATAATTGGAAACTGTATTGTAGAGTTTTCTTTCCCATATTATTTAACAAAACAAAATCCTAATGCAGAATTTCAATTTGATATTATTATTAATGTTGACAAAAAAGTTAAAGAATTTGCGGATTATAATAAGTTAAATAAAGATATTTCTAAGATTTTAGAGAATTTTAAATTAGAGCAATTTGAAAAATATAGAATTAAAAATTAATGACACAACACCAAAAATTTCTTACTAACGATAATTTTAAACTTGCTTTTGAAAGACTGAAAACTTCTGGAAGAAGCTTATACAAGACAATTTACTATGAAGATTTAAAATTATTTGAACTGTATCTTGATGATAATATTAATACTGTTATAAACAATATTAAACAAGATATTTATAAGCCTGACAAATGTCATAAAATCTTTATACCTAAAAAAGACAATCTTGTTAGACCGTTGTCCATGTTGAATTTTATTGACTTGCTAGTTTACCAAGCATTGGCTAATATAATTGCGGACGTTTCTTATGATGTTATATCTCCTTATTATGACAAAATAATTTTTGGAAATGTTGTTAACCTATCCACGGCAAAAAGTGAGGATAGAAAGTTTTTTTTTAAATCTTGGAAGAAAAAGTGGAAAAAATTTAATGACATTTCAAAACAACATTTTGAAGAAGGATATGTTTATCTAAGTGAATTTGATATAGCCTCTTTTTTCGATACAATTGATCACAATATTCTGTGTGAAATTTTAAGAAATATTTTTAAGGTTGAAGATACAATTTTAACTTTATTATCCAATTGTCTAGAGGCGTGGACTGCTGATTCCAACCACAAAACATTTAAAAGTAAACACGGAATTCCTCAAGGTCCGATTAGCTCTCCATTATTAGCAGACCTATATATGTTTTATTTGGATAGTGAAATTAAAAGAACAACAAAAAAATTAGATTATAAATATCTAAGGTATGTTGATGATATAAGAATTTTTTCTAAAGATAAAATTACATCACAAAAATTAATTGCTGGGTTAGATTTAATATCTAGAGATATTGGTTTAATTCCACAAGGAAGCAAAATTTTAATAAAAGAAGTTACAGATATAGATAAAGAATTAAAAATTTTAAATAGTCGATTTTCAGATATTACTAAAGAGTATAAAGAAGAAACTGAAGGAAAAGAAGCTAATAAACTAAAAGCAAAGACGCATAGAAAATTAAAACAAAGGTTTTTAGATTGCTTTGATAAAGATTCTTCAGAACAGACTTTAGATAAAACTGTAATTAGTTTTTCTTTATACAAACTTAATTCTGATGAAGAAGTTAAGAAAAAACTTTTAGAAAATAGTAATTTATTACTAACCCACTTTGAGGGTATATTATTTTACTTTAAAAAACATTTTTCTACAGATAAAGATGTATTAGTTTTTTTAAAAGAGATAATTACAAATGAAAATATTTTGTTTAACCATCAAGTTGCTTTATGTTTTAAATACTTCCCTGATTATCCTTTTGATGAGGAAGTTTATAAAAAGTATACTTTCGAAAAACATAGGCATTGGTTAGTAAATTATTATATGGTATCTTGGTTGTTTCATAATAAAAAGACGACTTTAATTCTTACCGATAATTCTGAAAATTATTTTATACAGAGGGAATTAAATTTTTATAAATATTATACTTCTGATGATTCGATTTCTAGAAAAATTTTTGCAACCAAGTTATTAGAAAGTAAGAATGCGATGATTTCATTACAAGGACTTAACTTGTTATTTGATAATCCATTTAATTTTATTGATTTTAAAGTTACTACTGAGCAAAACCAATTCATAAGAGATATCTTCAACGAACAACCATCAGATGTAATTTGTTATACATTAAAGAGTGAATGGGATATTGAAAATCCAGAATCTTTTTTTAATCGCGGTTTTTGGTCTGATGATAAAGAATATGAAGAATTAAGAACTTCCTTTTTACTTTTTATAAAAACAGTTAATAGTGACCCTTCTAAATCTTTATTAAATTTAAACAGTTTTAATAATTTAGTTTTTGACAAAATTTGTGATAGGTTGACTCTAACAAAAAAGTCTAGAGAATATGGCGTAAATTTAGATTCTAAATTAATTGATGACAAATTACCATTGTGCAATGCATATTGGTTTGAAATTAATGAAAAGAGAAATCAAAAAACCGAAGCACATCCTTACGACAGACTAGGTAATATTAGAATCAGAATTAATGTTTCCGAGTTTAAAGAATTATTTGAAAAACAAAAATTAGCTATTAAAGAATTGTGTGAATTTCGAGGTTTTTAAATTAAGGGGTTACAATAGGGGTAATGGAAATGACAATAAATGACAATATAACTAGATTCTAAAGCATAAAAAAACCTCGGTAATCCCGAGGTTTTATAGTCATTGAAGACTCATATATTGTAAAATGTTGTGACCTCGACTGGATTCAAACCAGTAACCTTCTGAGCCGTAATCAGATGCGCTATTCAGTTGCGCCACGAGGCCGATTTTGTGAGTGCAAATATAGATATATTTGTGTAACTTGCAAACCCTAATGTGAAAAAAAGTAAATAAAAATGAACTTACAAGACTATATTCGTGATATTCAAGATTTTCCAAAACCTGGGATTGGGTTTAAAGATATAACTCCGTTGTTACTTTCGCCTGATGCGACTGCTTTTTGTTTGGAAACATTGGTTAATTCGTTGCAACATCAGAAAATTGATAAGGTAATAGGAGTGGAGAGTCGTGGTTTTTTCTTTGGAATCTTATTGGCGCAAAAATTAAATGCTGGGTTTATTCCGGTGCGTAAACCTAAAAAATTGCCTTTTACTACGATTAGCGCTTCTTATGAATTGGAATATGGTACGGATACTTTAGAAATGCACGTGGATGCCATAAAACCCGGAGATAAGATTTTGATTCACGATGATGTTTTGGCAACTGGAGGTACTGCAAAAGCGGTTTGTGAATTGGTAGAGCAATTAGGGGGCGAAATCGTGCAAATGAATTTCTTAATGGAGTTGTCGTTTTTAAACGGTAGAGCGAAATTAGGGGATAAGGAAATTTTTGCTGCTTTGACTTATTGATTTATAAGTTCCATAGTTCTCGATACAATTTTTAAAAGCAAAAATTAGCATTTTTTCTTTTAAAGATTACTCGAAGTGACGGTGGGGGTGTTTCGTTAAATTATTTGTAGAATACTTATTTCAAACTATTCACCGTAACCCAATAACGATAAGCAATTATTGCTTTTTGCCATTTTTTAGCTTTTATAGGATCTAAGCCTTGTTTGGTAAAACTGGGTAAAAGGGCTTTATTGAGTTTGGCTAGTATTTTATACATGATTTAATTTTTGGCAAATATATAAAAATAAAAAATCCCGATGTACTCGGGATTTTTTGTTATTTGGTTTTTTTGATTTCCGTTTTTTTGATTTCGATTCGGTTTGGAGTAGTGTTTTTTCTTACGTTAACCGATTTGATTTCATTGGGTTGCATTTTATCAACTTCTTCTTTAGTTACTTTTTCTCCGTTGATATAATATTCCGTTGAGGCTTCTAGCTTTTTTTGATAGATTTCCATTTCTTTTTCAAAAACCTTCATTTTCTCTTCAAAGACTTTCATTTCTTCTTCAAATTGCTTCATATCAGGTTCTTTCAGCTTCATTTCTTTTTCATAAGCTTCCATTTTCTTTTCGAAATCTTTCATTTTAGGCTCAATAGCTTTCATCTTTTTTTCGTATTGTGCCATTGCCTTTTCATACTTAGCCATTGCTTTTTTGTTTTCAAAGTTTGATGGTAAGTCTGGAACATTTGGAAAATCAGGAGGAATTGGAGGGTCTATAACATTTTCAAATACAGAAGTTGGTGGAGTTGGTGGCGTTGGAGGTTCTGGAAGATCTAATATATCTTCTGTAACTATTTTTTTAACTTTGACTTCAGTTCCAGCAATTTTTGATAGTTTTTCATCTATAACATAGTCTGAATAATCAGGTTCAGCGGTAAATCCGATATTTCCTTGTTCGGCACTAAAGTAAATTGGCTCAATTGGTTCATCGCCTTCTATTTCTTTTATTCCTTTATTGCCTTTTCCGTCATTAAACTCAATTTTAAGGGCAATAATCTCACCGTTTTTATTACGTTTCACGTTTGAAAATTTAATATCAATTCCTTGTTTTTTTAGTTGTGCTGCATCTGATTTCATTTCTTCATCGGTAGCGTTTTTATCCCAACTAAAACCAACGGCTTCAACTTTTACTACTCCATTTTTTTGTGGATTCTCTTTTACTTGCGCAATGGTTTCAATTTGGAATAATAACATGAAACCTACTAATAGCGGAAGAATGGTGGCATACTTCCAAACATTTCTTTTGTTTGATTGATTTGTGTGTAACATAACGATTCGTTTTTTGATTAATGATTGATAAAATTGATTGGTAATACTTAAATTGTGTTGATGAGTCACAACTTTTAATAAGGTTCTTTGATATTCGTATTTGTTTTCGATTTGTTGAAATGTTTCGTTATCGGCAATAAATTCTAAATTTTGAAGCATTGCTTTTCGGTAGAACCAAATGATTGGGTTTACCCAAAAGAAAGCACAAAATAGTTTTCCAAGTAAGACATCGATCGAATGCTTTTGCTTTACGTGTATGCTTTCGTGCGTTAAAATATGTTGGAATTCTTCTTCAGAAAACTGATTCGGATTAATTACAATATAATGAAAGAACGAAAAAGGATTTTCTGTTGTGTCGGAATGAATTAAAGTGAAATCGGTTTCTTTTTGCTTTTGATGTTTTCTGATTTTATTAAAGAAGGAAGCCAGTTCCATTGTAATTTTTATTACGATTAGTATTGAAATTACTGCGTAAGCGGTTGTAGCAATTAACGACCAATCTAGAGGGTTTTCCTCAATAGGAGCAATCGTATTATAAGTAATAGGGCTTATTTCTTCGTTATACGTTGGAATAGGTGTTGGTTCTACCCAAATGGTTTTTGTAAATGTAATTAAAGGTAATATCAAGGATAGAATTAACCCACTAATGAAATACCAACGATTGGAAACAAAAAAGGTTTCTTTGCGAAGGAATAGGACGTACATCAAATAAAATAAAATGAGAAGTCCGTTTGCTTTTAGGAAATAAATCAGCAGATTTTCCATACTATTTCTTTTTTTCGATTAAGGCTAAAATCTCACGAAGTTCGTCTGCCGAAATCTTTTCTTCTTCAGCAAAAAAGGAAACTAAATTTTTGTACGAACTATTGAAATAGTTGTCAATAGCGGTATTCATAAAGGTTTTTCGGTAATCTTCAATCTTAACGATAGGGAAGTACTGGTGTGTTTTTCCGTAGGCGTTGTACCCTACATATCCTTTATCTTCTAAATTGCGAACAATAGTAGAAAGGGTGTTGTAATGGGGTTTGTCTTCCGTGATTTCTTCCATGATGTCTTTTACAAAAGCTTTTTTGAGCTTCCATAAAATGTGCATGATTTCTTCTTCTTTATTGGTGAGTTTTTGCATGACGTATCGTTTTGATATGTCAAAGATAAACTAATTTTTTAGTTATACAACTATTTTTATAGTTATTTAACTAAATTTTTAGTTTTAAAGATTTCTAACAGCTTCTTTTTTAACTAATTTTTGAGTCCAAATAAAAAGCAAAACGCCAATAACACCAAGTGTTCCCATGAAAAACCAATTGGATTGGTAACTAAAGCGATCAATCATTTCCATTCCCGTTTTGGCACTTAAAATATGGGCTAAACTATAACTCATGGTAAAAATGGCCATATAACGCCCTTCGTGACCTTTAGGAGCGCGACTCATAGCAAAGGAGTTGGAGAAAGGAAAAGCGAACATTTCGGCAAACGTCATGAAAATCATCATGATGATTAATATCCCTGCCCAATTATTCACTAACAACAAATAAATACTTATCGCCATCGCCAAACAGCCATAGGTAATGACTTTTAGTTTGTTGATTTTGTGTTTTTCGATGTAACTCACAATTGGCATTTCTAAGAAGAAGACTAAAACACCATTTAGTGTTAATAACAATCCTGTTTGAAATTCGCTCAAATTGAATTGCTCTTTGTGATATAGAGGAATCGTCGTAAACAATTGGAAGAATAAAATTCCTGTAATTAAAGTACCCGTTAAGAAAATCCAAAAGGGTGTATCTTTAAAAACCGAATGTGTAAGTACTTCTCCTGGATGTTCTTTGTCGGTATATTTGGATTTTTTCTTTTCTTTTACTTTAACCCAAAAAATTATAATAGCTAAAATACAAGTGGCACCATCTACCCAAAATAATCCTTTGTATCCTACACTCATGATTAATAATCCGCCCAATGCTGGTCCGGCTGCAAATCCTAAGTTAATGGCTAATCGTACTAAAGTTAAGGCACGTGTTCTGTTTTCTGGTTTAGCATAAGCGCCTAAGGAAACAAACATGGCTGGTCGGAACATATCGGCAATAACCATTATAAAAAACATGGCTACAAGTAAGCCTTCAAAACTAGTTACAAATTGCAAGCCAAAGAAAGCAATTCCACTAGTAAGTAAACTAAAAATCATGATTTTGTAAAACCCGATTTTATCTGATAATTTTCCTCCTAACCAAGACCCTAAAATCGAACCACAACCAAAACTTACCATTATCCAACCCACCTGACTGTACGAAAAATGCAAGTCTTCCTTCAAATATTTCGACAAGAAAGGAAGTACCATAGTGCCGGCACGATTGATGAATGTGATTAAGGTAAGGATCCAAATTTCGCGAGAAAATCCTCTGAAATTATCGATGTATTTGTTGAAGGCGTGTTTTAACATGGCATTATTTCTGTTGCAAAATTACGAAAGCTCAAGACAATATAATGTTATAGAAATTATATATTTTTGTAAAAAATGCATCACATGAAACAACTTTTGATTTTCTTATTCTGTTCGGCTTTTGCGTTTGCTCAAAAAGACTTGACTTCAGCTGAAAAATTTCAAGCCGAACTTAACAAAAGTTATGCGGATTCCTTGAAAAGTCCTTTAATGAAAGCCGATTTGAAAACTTTTAAAGGGTTGGATTTTTTTCCATTGAATGACAAGTATATAGTGGAGGCTAAGTTTGTTAGAACCAAAAAAGAGAAAGCTTTTGGTATGAAAACCACAACTTCTAGAACGCCATTGTATGTGAAATATGGTGAACTTCATTTTACAATTGATGGAAAAGACTTAAAATTGAATGTTTATAAAAATATCGATTTATCAAAAAAATCGGGCTATGAAGATTATTTGTTTCTTCCTTTTTCTGATTTGACTTGTGGGAAGGAGAGCTACATTGGTGGACGATATGTAGACATGAGAATGCAAAAAGGAAAAACATGGACCATCGATTTTAATAAAGCGTATAATCCGTATTGTGCTTATAATTATGAATATTCGTGTCCGATTGTGCCTTTAGAGAATGATTTGGATATTGAAATTAATGCTGGAGTAAAGAAATTTCATGAATAAATTCATCAATTTACATACGCACCAATTTTCGAACCTTTCGGATGTCATGGAAGTTGTGAATCAATATCCGTGGGAATTTGATGCCTCGATTCCTAGTTATTCTATTGGAATTCATCCTTGGTATATCGATGAATATCGTTTGGAAACCGATTTAGAAATTATTAAACAAAAGCTTCAATTAAAAGCGTGTTTAGCATTAGGGGAATGCGGATTAGATAAACGAATTGAAATTCCACTAGATTTACAAATTTCGGTTTTTAAACAACAATTAGAAATCGTAAAGCAAACGAATAAACCTATCGTTTTGCACTGTGTGGCGGCTTATGATGAAGTGATTGCCATCAAGAAAGAAATGAAAATCGAAAATCCAATGATTATTCATGGTTTTTCAAAAAACGAGCAAGTAGCGCAATCGCTCATCAAAAATGGATTTTATTTATCGTTTGGAAAATACTTACTTCGTAATCCAGATTTAGAAAAAGTGTTTATTTTTGCACCCGAAAATCAAATTTTATTAGAAACTGATACTATTGAAGAATCTATTTATCAAGTCTATGAAAAAGCGGCTTCGATTAAAGGAATTTCGGTAGAAGAAATGAAAGCGATTGTCTTTGTTAATTTTTCAAAGATTTTCAGTTAACCAATTTAACGATACAACCCAATTATGGCCAAGTGGAAAGAAAGAGCAGTATTGCTATTTAAAGAAGAAGGTATTCAACGACTAGAAAACGCCAATGTTTTGGTGGTTGGATTAGGTGGAGTAGGGAGTTTTGCTGCCGAATTTTTAGCACGCGCAGGTGTAGGAACAATGACTATTGTTGACGGTGATGTAGTAGATATTACGAATATAAATCGTCAATTACCCGCTTTGCATAGTACGGTTGGACAACCCAAAGTAAAAATTGTTGGTGATCGATTGATGGATATTAATCCCGATTTAAAATTAACACGCATTGAAGAGTTTTTATCACCAGAGCGCGCTTTTGAATTGGTTACTCCTGAATTTGATTATGTTTTAGATTGTATTGACAGTTTAACGCCGAAAATCAATTTGATTGTAGCTTGTAAACGCAAGAAAGTGAAAGTCATTAGTAATATGGGAGCAGGAGGTAAGTTTGAAGCAGAAAAAGTGCGTGTAAAAGACATCAGTAAAACCGATTATTGTCCGTTAGCGAAACAAGTGAGAAAGCGTTTAAAATTGGAAGGCATTTCGAGCGGAGTAAAAGTAGTTTACTCCTTTGAAAGACCCGATTACGATAGTGTAAAAATGACGGATGGCTCTAATTTCAAAAAGTCGTTTTATGGAACAAATAGTTGGATGCCCGCTTTGTTTGGTTTGCATGCAGCAGAAACGGTTGTCAAACATTTGATAGGAAAAAATAAATAACAATAAAACCCGATTTTATCGGGTTTTATTGTTCTGTTTGTTTAGTTGATGTATTCGTCTCAGTTGTGTTTTCTAGGTTTTCCTGAGTTGTTTCCGTTTTAGGTTTAGGCGTGAATGTTTTTTTCTTCACTGGTAAATATAATTCTGTCATCCATTTAGAAGGTTTACGTTCTTTAGGTAAACTTGTTTTGTATACTTCAATGAATTTTCCGTTAGTATCTTCGGTTAATTTGTTTTTTCGGGCATAATTTTTGGCCTTATTCCAAGCCTCTTTACGATGTGAATAATCTCCAGTTAGAGTAGTTTTTACTGCTAAAAACTCATCGAAATGACCGCCAGAAATTTCACTTCCTGGTGTAGTAAGAATTTCTTCTTCTACGGGAACGCACATAGCAAAAATGATTTCTTTATCATTGGTTTTGATACTTTCATAAGTAATAAAAGGCAATCCTAAAATTTCTATATCATTTTTTTCTACAAAAGATAGCATGTTTTGCAACATTGCTTTCGACACTTTTTGAAAATCGACTGCATTACAAGTATCAATTTGTTGGATATAGTTGGTCATGTGTTTTGTTACCAATCCATTGATTTTGATATTGTAAGTTTTTAATTCTTTGACCAAGTAAGTGTCTATGTTTTCTAAACCTTCTTCTAACTTATTTCCAATTACATAATCGATACCTCCTTTAAGAACGCTGAGTAATTTTAGGTTAAAATTTAATTTACCATTTAATTCCCAAGTAATCAAAACACCATTATTGGTTTTTTGAAAGCGCATTAGGGATTCATTTTTAAGTTCAGAAATAATTATGTTTTGTGTTAAACTATCGTTTGGAGTGATTTTGATATTTTTAAAATTTGCTTCATCTGATTTCCATGGAGACCAATCTTGATGCGAAGCGGAATCAGTTACAAAAGTAAAAACTATATCGGGTGCAATATTAATTTCTTTTGAGCGTACAATTTTATAATCTGCTTTTTGAGTAGCTACAAAAACAAGAAAGGCAACACTTAAAAGAAGTAGAAGAAGTAATATGTATTTTAAAATTCTCATTGTAGGGCATTGCTTTTTATCAAAAGTAATAAAATTATTCTTTCATTATGAATTTTATTAAAAATAGTAATCCAATAAAGATTAAAAAGCCAAGAAAAACCCAGTAGGTTCCTTTGTAAAAAGGTTTTAACGCTTTTAAATCTTTTCGATACACTATAATCATAGTAGTTACAAATACAATGATAAAGAAAATTGCAAAGTAAATTTGGCCTGTTGAAAACATATTGAAAATTTTTACAAAAGTACTAATTTAATAGTATCAAATTTTCTAAATTTAGTGAAATTTATATGATACGTTATGCAAAAACAATTGAATGCAGTAAAGTTATTTCACGAAACCTATGGTTTAGGAGTTAGTGAAGAAATGAAAGCCGATTTAGGTACTTTAAAAAATGAACTTCGTTTCAATTTAATGAAAGAGGAAAATGAGGAATATTTAGAAGCGGTTCAGAATAATGATATCGTTGAAATTGCGGATGCTTTAGGCGATATGTTATATATTTTATGTGGCACTATTTTAGAGCATGGTTTGCAGCATAAAATAGAAGCAGTTTTTGATGAAATCCAACGTTCTAATATGAGTAAATTAGGCGAAGACGGAAAACCAATTTACCGTGAAGACGGAAAAGTAATGAAAGGTCCCAATTACTTTAAACCTAATTTTGAGGAAATTTTGAAATAGTCACAGTTTCCAGTCACAGTTATCAGTGTGATAATTTAACTGATAACTGCGACTGCGACTGAATACTATATTTTAACTGTCCACCCGAAAGTGTCTTCCGCTAATTTGTATTGAATGTTAGTTAATTTTTCTTTAATTTCCAGCGCCATAGAATTTTCTAATTTAGGTAATTCATAATACTGGTCTTGGAATGAAAATCCAACAATTGGATTTATTACGGCAGCTGTTCCCGCTCCAAAAATTTCTTTTAACGAACCTTTTTTGGCAGCTTCTACAATTTCTTCCACTAATACTGGACGAACCTCTACGTTAATGTTTTCTCTTTTTGCTAATTCGATAACACTTTTACGAGTAACGCCATCTAAAATTCTTTCGCTTGTTGGTGCTGTATATAAAGTATCGTCAATTCTAAAGAAAACGTTCATTGTTCCTGCTTCTTCTAACTTCGTATGCGTGGCATCGTCTGTCCAAATGATTTGTTGGAACCCTTGTTCGTTGGCTAATTTTGTTGGGTAAAATTGTGCGGAGTAATTTCCGGCAGCTTTTGCGGCACCAATTCCTCCGTTAGCGGCTCTACTGTAATGTTCTGCAATGATTACTTTTACTTCTCCAGAATAATAAGAACGCGCTGGAGATAAAATAATCATGAAACGATATTGTTGAGAAGGCGCTGCAATTACTCCATGTCCGGTAGCAATCATAAATGGACGAATGTATAGGCTGTTTCCTTTTCCTTTTTTTACCCATTCTTTTTCAATTTCTAATAAGCGGTGTAATCCTCCTAAGAATACATCTTCAGGAACTTCAGGCATTGCCATACGGGTTGCACTTTTATTGAAACGGTGAAAGTTTTCATCGGGTCTAAATAACCAAACATCATCTTGTTGGTCTTTGTATGCTTTCATTCCTTCAAAAATAGCTTGTCCGTAATGGAATACTTTTGCAGAAGGATCTATCATGAAAGGCGCATAAGGTTCTATAACAGGTTTTTGCCATGCTCCATCTACATAATCGCATACTAACATATGGTCTGTAAATACATTACCAAAGGTTAAGTTTTCAAAATCTACATTGTTGATTTTTGAATGAGGAGCCGAAATAATATTAATTTCGTTTAAAGTTTTTAATTCCATTAGGGTCAAACTGTTATAAAATTAGTTTTGTATTATCAACAAAAAAAATGTTGATTTTTAGATATTGGTTGCAAATTTACTAAAAAAAAGAAGTTTTATTTTTACTTATTTAAAAATAATTATCAACAACTAAGAATGAATTCTTTTGGATAAGAAATATTTATTTTTGTTAAATGAATCTTTTTTTGAAGTCCCGAAATTAGAAAAAATATCATTATTTTTGTTGAAATTATTCACAAATAATATGAAAAAAATAGTTACAGTTTCACTTTTAACATTAGCATTTGTTAGTTGTGAAAAAAAGCAAGAAGCAAAACCAGAAGAAGGTAAAGTAGCTTATGCTGTTTTTGGCGATTCTATTTCATCAGATGGAGCAATCACTAGTGCTGAGATGATGGATAAATTTAAGACTTTAAAAGAAGGTGATACCTTAGAAGTTAAATTCAAATCGGGTATTAACGAAGTTTGTCAAAAGAAAGGTTGTTGGATGACGTTAGATTTAGCGGATGATAAAGAAGCTTTTGTAAAATTTAAAGATTATGGTTTCTTCGTTCCAAAAAATGCACAAGATAAGGATGTGATTGTTAACGGTAAAGCATTTGTAAGTATTGAAAGTGTTGATGTTTTAAAACATTATGCTAAAGATGCGGGAAAATCACAAGCAGCTATTGATAGTATTACCGAACCAAAAGTGACGTATTCATTTATGGCTGATGGTGTTTTAATTGAGAAATAATGAAAAAGTTAATTCTACTTTACTCTTTTGCTCTTTTGTCTTTTTCGTGTGATAAGAAAGCGGATGAAAAAGCAATGGATAAAGAAGCATGTGAAACCGATTCAAAAGTAAATAAAGACGGTTTTGAGATGTATGAAATGTCAGAAATGGCGGCTTTGATGGAGCAAATGTATGTGGATAATCAGCGTTTGAAAGAACGTATTATAAAAGGAGATACGATAGGTAAATTTCCGCAACACTTTATAAAAATTCACAAAGCGGTAATGACTGATGAAACGGATAAAGATGCTTTTTTTGAGGAACAAGCGGCAAAATTTATCAAAGCACAGGAATTGATTTATGAAGATCCGCAAAATGCTAAAGAGCATTTTAACAACGGAATTGATGCTTGTATCAAATGCCATGAAGTGAAATGTGGTGGTCCAATTCCGAAAATTAAGAAATTGTATATTGAGTAATTGCTCCTAAAATAAAAAAGGTTTAAGAACTAGATTACTAATTCTTAAACCTTTTCTTTTTTGAATTTACTATGAAAAGAGAAATTATTATTACTGATGACGGTTCCACTACCATACGAATTCCAGATTGGGATGAGAACTATCATTCTACTCATGGCGCTATTCAGGAAGCGAAACATGTTTTCATTAAAAATGGATTGGATTTATATCAAAAACAAGAATCGATTTCCATTTTAGAAATTGGTTTTGGTACGGGTTTGAATGCGTTTATTACTTTTTTGGAAACTGTAAATAAAGAAAAAGTCAATTATGTTGGAGTAGAGGCTTACCCAGTTTCAACTGAAGAAATAGCCCAAATGAATTATGTTAGTGAATTACAAGCTACTCAATATCAAGCCATTTTTGATAAAATGCATTCTTGTGATTGGGAAGGCCAACAAAATATTACGAATAATTTTATTCTTACCAAACGAAGACAATTTTTTCAAGATATTGACGATAAAGAGCAATATGATTTAATTTACTTTGATGCTTTCGGATTTCCATTACAGCCAGAATTGTGGAGTGAAGTTATCTTTAAAAAAATGTTTGACGCACTTTTACCCAATGGTGTTTTAGTGACCTATGCTTGTCGTTCTTCAATAAAAAATGCTATGCTAAGTGTTGGGTTTTCAATTGAAAAGCTGCCTGGAGCTCCAGGGAAACGTGAAATGTTACGAGCGATAAAACGCATATAGTTTTTCTTATTAATTAAGAATTTAATAAAAATTTAGCATTTTTTTAGTAAATTAATTATTTTTAGAACTGTTTTTTTTATTTATCTTTACAACATGTTCTTATCCCTAGTCTAACCAATTAAGAAAATGATTTATGTCTAGATCCATGTTTTCTTACACGAAATCAATTTTAGAGCGTGTGAGTTTTGATGCAAAATTATTTTGTAAAGAATTAGAAAAAGCAGTACAGGTATTACTTCCTTACGAGATAGATCAGTTAAGAGAATGGCTGTTACAGTTTACTAAAGAAAAGCCAGAATTAAGACAATGTTTAATTTATATCAATTAAAAAAAATCCCGAAAATACTTTCGGGATTTTTATTTTTATTTCGATTTTGGGCTTATGATTTCCACGTCACTGAAAGCAATTGCTCCTCTAACAACGCCTGAAATTGTATCTCGTAGTGCGTTGATAATATGAATTTTTAATTCGTTTTTAGGATAAATTAAGCTTACTTCACGTGCTGGTTTCGGATCTTTAAATGGTTTGAGTTTCAACTTGCTTTTCTCATTTAAATCTAGAGTATGCAGGTAAGGGAGTAAAGTGGTTCCTAATCCTTCATCAGCTAATTTAATAAGTGTTTCAAAGCTTCCGCTTTCAAGTTGGAAGTAGCCATCGGAAATAAATTTATTGTTTTTGCATAAATTTAAAATTCCATTTCTAAAGCAATGTCCATCTTGAAGCAATAAAATTTTATCTAAGTCTAAATCTGAAATTTCAATTTCTTTTTTGTTTATTGATGGGTGATTAGAAGGTACATAAGCTACAAAAGGTTCATAATACAGCACAATTTCTTTTAAATTTTCTTCTTCGAGTGGTGTTGCAGCAATAGCGCAATCTAGATGACCGTTTTTTAATTTTTTAATAATTTCTTCCGTAGTTTGCTCTTCAATGATTAAATTTACTTTTGGATATTTTTTGATAAAATTATTTAAAAACATCGGGAGTAATGTTGGCATAATAGTAGGTATAATTCCCACTTTGAATTCACCACCTATATATCCTTTTTGTTGATCTACGATATCTTTAATACGACCTGCCTCGTTAACAATATTTTTTGCTTGATTTACGATTTTTTCACCAACTTCAGTTAGTAAAATTGGCTTTTTACTTCTATCAAAAATTAAGATATCCAATTCATCTTCTAATTTTTGAATCTGCATACTCAAAGTGGGTTGCGTAACAAAACATTTTTCTGCAGCTAATGTGAAGTTTTTGTGTTCGGCAACTGCCAATACGTAGTAAAGTTGTGTAATTGTCATTATTGATAAATTTGATACAAATATAAAAACTATCAATTTAACCTATGATAAAAAACTATTAAAATTTTGTAAATTTGGTAAAATAAAATTTAAAATATGAAAATTAACAGTTTAGGATTACCCGTAACAGAATCTGAAGCATTAGTAAAAGATTTAAATGGCTTGTTATCTAATTTTCAAATTTATTATCAAAATTTAAGAGGATTGCATTGGAATATTCGAGGCAAACGTTTTTTTGATTTGCATTTAAAATTTGAAGAGTTGTATAATGATAGTCAATTGAAAATCGATTTGATTGCTGAGCGAGTATTGACATTAGGAGGTGTTCCGTTACATACTTTTTCAGATTATATTGAAAACAGTAAGCTAAGAGTTGGTAAATCAATTTCGAATGATGAAGAAGCCATTCAATTAATTTTGGAATCGATACGTATATTGTTGCAAATTGAGAGAACTATTTTACAAAAAGCTTCCGATATTCATGATGAAGGTACGAATTCGATGATGAGTGATTTTATTGCAGAACAAGAAAAAACCAATTGGATGTTAAAAGCTTGGTTGGAAGAGGATATCTAGTTTTTGTTATCTTTTTTACTCTTTTTATAAAAAAATTAAGAAATGTTTCAATGCGAAATATTATATTCGCCAAATGAAATTATTGGTAAAAATAGTTCTTTTTGTTTTTATCCTTTTTTTATCAACTCCAACAGTTATTGGAATTATTGATAAGAAGGCGGATACTTCTTTTTTCTTCAGTATGTGTGAAGAGGAAGAGAATCATGCCCCTTTCAATGAAATAAAAACGTTGCCAATTACTAGTTTTTCTCTATTTGTTTTTTTTTCAATTAAATTGAATTCCACAAATTTTCTAACCCAACATAATTTGATATTTGATAATTTAGCGCATCAAATTTTCTCACCTCCACCTAATAATTTATAATACACTTTTTTTTAAACACGCATTTAGTTTTGTAGTGTAGTTCTAATGTATTATAAATTTCTCATGAATAAACATTCTATTTTTTCCAATGTAAGAGGAGATCTTGCATCTGGTTTGGTTGTATTTTTAGTAGCTTTACCCTTATGTTTGGGTATAGCTTTAGCGTCTGGAGCTCCTTTATTTTCAGGAATAGTTTCAGGTGTAATAGGTGGCGTTGTAGTTGGTATTTTAAGTAATTCATCATTAAGCGTTACTGGTCCAGCTGCCGGATTAACGGCAATAGTTTTGACTGCCATTTCAGATTTAGGTGGGTTTGATATTTTTTTAGTAGCTGTATTATTGGCAGGATTAATTCAGATTGCTTTAGGTTTTTTGAAAGCGGGTAGTTTTTCTAATTATTTCCCTACAAGTGTAATTGAAGGCATGTTAGCTGCTATTGGTATTATCATTATTTTAAAGCAAATTCCACATGCTTTTGGTCATGATATTGATAATGAAGGTGATTTTTTCTACCTAGAAAAATCAGGACACTCTACATTTGATACATTGATAGAATCCATAAATTATATTCATACAGGTGCTTTAATAATAGCATTATTGTCGTTAGCAATATTAATTCTTTGGGAAAAAACTCCTGCTTTGCAAAAGATAAAAGTTGTTCCTGGAGCTTTAGTTGTAGTAGTAGTTAGTATTCTGTTGAATGAGTTTTTCATGCAATCGGGTTCCAATTTGGCTATTGTTTCGCAAAATCATTTAGTGAGTTTGCCATCTCTTGGTGAAATTCAAAAAGGTTTCGCCTTGCCTAATTTTGCCGAATTGGCTAATGAAAAGGTTTGGATAGTTGCTGTAACTATTGCTGTTGTGGCTTCTATAGAAACTTTATTGTGTATTGAAGCTACAGATAAGCTAGATCCTTTTAAACGTTTTACAGATACGAATAGAGAATTAAAAGCTCAAGGTATTGGTAATATTTTGAGTGGTTTATTAGGCGGATTACCGATGACTTCAGTTGTTGTACGCTCATCGGCAAATATAAATTCTGGAGGTCGAACTAAATTAGCTACTATTTTTCATGGGGTGTTATTATTTACGTTTGCACTTTCAATTCCATTTATTTTGAATAAGATTCCTTTAGCGGCATTGGCTGCAGTTTTATTAATGGTGGGGTATAAATTGGCAAAGCCAAGTGTATTTTTTCATTTATGGAAAAATGGTTATTCTCAGTTTATTCCTTTTATTATAACTGTAATAGCTGTTGTACGTATAGATTTATTAAAAGGTGTAGGAATCGGTTTAGTAGTGAGCATCATCTTTATTTTATATCAAAATCTAAAAATTGCTTATTCGTTTAAGAAAGAATCTTTTCATGATGGAGATGTAATTACAATAAAATTAGCTCAAGAAGTTTCATTTTTAAATAAGGCTGCAATTAAAACCACATTAGGTCAAATCCCTAATGGTTCCAAATTAGTTATTGATGCATCTCACACAACATATATAGATTTTGATGTAGTGGAATTAATCAAAGATTTTAGAAATGTAACAGTAAAGGATAAAGATATTACTTTGACTTTGATAGGATTTAAAGAACAATATAATTTAGATAATACGACGTTTAAACACGTAAAAATTAAAGATTCAAAAGAAGATACAGTATAATATGAAAGCACATAATAAAGAAACACAAGCACAGATGACGCCTCGTAAAGCATTACAATTTTTACAAGAAGGTAACAATCGTTTTATTAATAATTTAAAAGCTAATCGCAATTTATTAGAACAGGTTAATGAAACTAGAGATGGACAATGGCCTTTTGCAACCATTTTAAGTTGTATTGATAGTAGAACTTCAGCGGAATTAATTTTTGACCAAGGGTTAGGAGATGTTTTTTCGGTAAGAATTGCAGGGAATATTGTTAATACTGATATTTTAGGGAGTATGGAATTCGCATGTAAAGTGGCAGGATCCAAATTGATTGTTGTATTAGGACATTCTAAATGTGGTGCAGTAAAAGGCGCTTGTGATCACGTTGAAATGGGAAATTTAACAGAGTTATTATCTAAAATTCAACCCGCTGTTTATGAAGAAAAAGTAACAGTAGCTGAGAGAACCTCAAAAAATAACGAATTTGTAGAAAATGTTGCAGAAATTAATGTAAAACGAAGTGTAAAAAATATAATTGAACGAAGTTTCGTCTTAGAACAGATGTTAGAAAATGGGCAAATAGGAATTGTGGGAGCTATGCATGATATTGAAACGGGAGTAGTTACTTTTTACGATGATGTATTATATATTAAAGATGAAATGAACCCAGAATTTACAGTAGCAGCATTGAGACATTAATTTAAAATCAAAATTTAAATGCTATCTATTTTCTATATTATTTAGAGATGATAGCTTTTTATTTTATATTTATACACTATTTATATGATAATGAGTGATTTTTATAAAAAGATATTGGATAATAATAAAAAATGGGTAGAAAATAAACTAGCCCTAGACTCTAATTATTTCAAAAATTTAGCTGATGGCCAAAATCCACCATTATTGTGGATAGGTTGTTCTGATAGTCGCGTGCCAGCTAATGAGATTATTGGGGCAGAACCAGGCGAAGTTTTTGTTCACCGAAATATTGCCAATATGGTGGTGCATTCTGATATGAATATGTTGAGTGTACTTGATTATGCAGTAAACGCCTTAAAAGTAAAACATGTTATCGTTTGTGGACATTATGGTTGTGGAGGAGTAAAAGCAGCGATGGGAAATAGTTCAATAGGAATCATCGACAATTGGATTCGACATATTAAAGATGTGTATCGCTTTCACCAAAATGAATTGGATGCCATTACAAATGAAAAGGAACGCTTCAATAAATTTGTCGAAATCAACGTAAAAGAACAAGTTATGGATTTGGCCAAAACATCCATTGTTCAAACTGCATGGAAAAACGGTCAAGAATTATCCTTACATGGTTGGGTTTACGGACTTAACGATGGTTATGTAACCGATTTAGGTGTAAATTTTAATTGTGATAAAGATTTGGATGATGTGTATCAGTTGAAGTTTTAATCCTCTAAATTTTCATTAAAAGCCGATGGCAATAATTGTGGAATAAATTTTATTAAAATAGGCAATAACAAGCCACCACCAGGAAGTAAAAAGATAGTCAACGATGGAACTGTTTTACAGATATCGAGCAACTGTTTTTTTACTTTCTTTTTTTCATCTTTGCTTAAATCTTTTGTGGTAGATTTAGCTAAAAGCTGCATTAATTCGCCACTTTCTTTGATTTCTTTGGTTAATCGGTCTTTGTTGCGAATGATTAGCTTAGTTACATTTTTATTCGCTTGATCGTAAAAATGTTTGATGGGATTCGAATAATTAAAAAATGGAATTTCCGCCCTGTATTTTTCGATAAAATCATTTATTTCTTTTGTACTTTTTTCAAGTAAACTAGCTTCTAATTCTAATTCTGAACTTAAAAGTTTTAAAAAATGCTCTTCATTAGGTTCTAATTTTTCATCACTCCAAAGTGCCATTTGTGCAATGTCTAATAAATATAAACGTTCTAATAATGAAGTGTGTCGGATTAATTTTATTTCCGATAATTCAATGTTTTCAATAGTATTGAATTTCGTATAACGAATCGAATTTTCAAATAATTTCACTAATAATTCATCATATTTCGACTTTCGCTCTTTAATTTTCAATGCCAATGAAACAATTTTAATACAATCGGATTCTACATTTTTCAGGTAATCCGCTGGTAATACTTCATTTTTTAAATAATGTTGGAATGCTAAAACATCAATAAACAAAAGCGCATTGGTAATGATGTGTGAGAAATTTTTGCTGATAGTATTATTATTCGTTTGAATTCGGTCGTCTATAATTTTTTCCAAGCGTGAACTGTATGTTCCTTCTGGAAGTAATTTTTTGATAAAATTCAGGTTTTCAGGCTGAATGATTTTATAAAATTCATAAACCGAATTGATGAAATCTTCTTTCGTACCGTTAGATTTTTCGATACGATATAACGAAAAAAGCGTATTCAAAAAACCAACTTTCGTCACTTCATCATACGACCATTTTGTAGTGTTGATTTGGTTTTGAAGTTGGTAACGTACTACATAACCATAAATAAAACCTGTAGTTCTACAATCTTCATAAAAAGACAAAGTATTGCCTTGAAAATCAATGAAATTGTCATTGTTTTCAGCAAAGAATTTGTCAATCCAACCGTTTGCAGAAGGGTTTATCATTTATAGTTTCTCTTTTAAATATTTTCCGGTTACCGAGTTTTTATTTTTGGCTACTTCTTCTGGTGTTCCAAAAGCAATTAATTTTCCACCGTTTTCACCACCTTCTGGACCAATATCTAAAATATAATCGGCACATTTGATTAAATCTAAATTGTGCTCAATTACGATTATCGAATGTCCTTTTTCCAATAAGGCATCAAACGAAGCTAATAATTTTTTGATATCGTGAAAATGCAAACCCGTTGTAGGTTCGTCAAAAACAAATAAAGCTTTGTCTTTAATTGTACCTTTTACTAAGAACGAAGCCAATTTAATACGTTGCGCTTCACCACCAGAAAGGGTAGAAGAGGATTGTCCTAATTGCACATAGCCCAAACCAACGTCTTGCAAAGGTTGTAATTTTTGCGTGATTTTTGTTTGTTTTTGTTCGGTAAAGAAATTTAACGCTTCATCAATGGTCATTTTTAAAATGTCATCAATATTTTTGTTTTCGAAAGTAACTTCTAAGACTTCTTTTTTGAAACGTTTTCCGTTACAAGCTTCACATTCTAAATGAACATCTGCCATAAATTGCATTTCGATGGTTACTTCGCCATCACCTTTACACACTTCACATCTTCCGCCATCAACATTGAAAGAGAAATGCTTCGCTTGGTAATTTCGTAGTTTAGAAACGTTTTGTTTGGCAAATAAATCTCGAATATCATCGTAAGCTTTGATATACGTAACCGGATTCGAACGCGAACTTCTTCCAATCGGATTTTGATCCACGTATTCGATATGTTTGATGTGAGAAAAACTTCCTGCTAATTCAGTAAATTGACCTGCTTTTTCACCAACACCTTCTAATTTCTTTTGAATGGCTGGAAACAAAATTTTCTTCACCAAGGTACTTTTTCCACTTCCTGAAACACCTGTGATTACAGTCAGACATTCCAATGGGAAAGTAAAATTTTCATTCTTTAAGTTATTTTCTCTTGCGCCAATAACTTCGATATGATTTTTGAATTTTCTTCTAGTTTTTGGAACCGAAATTTCCTCTTTTCCATTTAAATATTTTGCTGTTAGCGAATCCGCTTTCAGAATTTCATCATAGGTTCCTTGTGCAACCAATTCACCACCATGCGTTCCGGCTTCTGGACCAATATCGATAATCATATCGGCAGCTTTCATGATGTCTTCGTCGTGTTCTACTACGATTACAGTGTTTCCTAAATCGCGTAAATCTTTCAAAACTTCGATTAATCTTTCGGTATCTTTTGGGTGTAAACCGATACTTGGTTCGTCTAAAATATACATTGAACCGACCAAACTACTTCCCAATGAAGTCGCCAAGTTAATTCGTTGCGATTCCCCTC
>DIST01000020.1 GCA_002421645.1 Flavobacterium sp. UBA6203 | reverse complement strand
TTGTGAAAAAACAGGAGGATTATGTGTTTTTGTTGAATGAAATTAATAGGAAAATAGCTTTAGCACGCGGATGAAACTGATTCGCCAAGGCGAAACGCTGATTTTATCGGATTTTCTATGCTTGCTATATAAAGTGTAACGTCTAAAATCAACACCAAGTAATTCTATTGTGTCTATGTGTTTAGAAAAATTATTTCATCTTCTGAAACAAATCCCAAATCACAATTCCAGCACTTACCGAAATATTAAGCGAATGTTTACTTCCTAATTGCGGAATTTCAATTACACCATCGCTTAAATTAATAGCTTCTTGAGAAACACCTTTTACTTCGTTTCCAAAGATTAAAGCATATTTTGTATTGGTTTCTGTTTGAAAATTATCTAACATAATCGCATTTTCGGTTTGCTCCACCGAATATACTTTTACATTTTTTGATTTCAATTGATTCACCACTTCTAAAACGTCTTTTGCGTATTCCCAAGTCACGGTTTCAGTAGCGCCAAGAGCTGTTTTGTGAATTTCTTTATTAGGCGGAGTAGCCGTAATACCACACAAATA
Organism: Flavobacterium sp. UBA6203; assembly: GCA_002421645.1. The sequence continues at coordinate 48,720 of DIST01000020.1, read as the reverse complement.
AATCTTTTCAATCAAAAAAGCATCCGAAGTTCTAAAAACCGAACCAATGTTGTGCAAACTTCTAATGTCGTCTAAGATTACAATGATAGGTGTTTTTTGAGCTTCTTTAAACTCTTCAATGTTTTTACGTTCAAGTTCTGCGTTGGCTAATTTTCTCATGGGGCAAAAATAGATATAATGTAGCAATTAGGCAATTAGTTTTTAACCACAAAGAGCACAAAGAAGACACAAGGCTCACTAATTTTTATGGAAATAGCTTTGAGAACTTTGCGAAAAACTTTGCCTCTTTGCGTTAAAATTTTAAACTTGAAATTGAACTTGTTCTTGATCTTGAAAAATTGTTCTTGTTCTTGCCCTTGAAATTGAACTTGATTTTCTTACCTTCGCAATCATACTTAAAATTTGAAATTGTGGCGAAGAAATCTGCAGCAACTCCCGATAAAGCACCCAAGGAAACACCATTAATGAAGCAATACAACGAGATAAAAAACAAATATCCCGATGCTTGTTTGTTGTTTCGTGTGGGCGATTTTTATGAAACTTTTGGAGAAGATGCTGTGCGTGCTTCACAAATTTTAGGAATCACATTAACCAAACGTGGCGCTGGTTCTGAAACCGAAACTGCGTTGGCAGGATTTCCGCATCATTCCATTAATACGTATTTACCCAAGTTAGTTAAAGCCGGACTTCGAGTGGCAATTTGCGACCAATTAGAAGATCCAAAAATGACAAAAACCATCGTAAAACGTGGCGTTACAGAATTAGTCACGCCCGGAGTTTCGATGAATGATGAGGTGTTGCAATCGAAGTCAAACAACTTTTTAGCATCAGTTCATTTTGGAAAAAAATCGGTTGGTGTCTCGTTTTTGGATGTTTCTACTGGGGAATTTTTGGTAGCGCAAGGCAATGAAGAATACATTGATAAACTATTACAAAACTTTCGTCCGAGTGAAATTTTAATTCCGAAACAGTTTAAAAATCAGTTTAACTCGGTTTTTGGAGACGATTTTCATACGTTCTTTTTGGAAGATTGGGTGTATAAAGAAGATTATGCTTTAGAAAGTTTGACGAAGCACTTTCAAACCAATTCACTAAAAGGTTTTGGTGTCGAAGAATTAACAGAAGGTTTGATTGCTTCGGGTGCGATTTTGTATTATTTGTCGGAAACGCAACATAATAAAATCCAACACATTACGAATATTCAACGTATTGCCGAAGACGCTTACGTTTGGATGGATAAATTTACCATTCGAAATTTAGAATTATATCACAGTTATAATCCCAATGCAGTAACGCTTTTAGATGTAATTGATAAAACGCTTTCGCCAATGGGAGCTAGGCTTTTGAAACGCTGGTTGGCGCTTCCTTTGAAAGATATTTCAAAAATTAGAAGTCGCCATGAAGTGATTTCGTATCTAAAAATCAATCCAGAAGTTTTACAGCAAATTCAATATCAAATCAAACAAATTTCCGATTTGGAACGTTTGATTTCAAAAGTAGCCACTGGAAAAATCTCACCAAGAGAAGTCAATTTCTTGAAAGATTCGTTGGATGCGATTATTCCAATTAAAACATTGGCTTTAGAAAGTTCGAATGAAGCGTTGCGAGTTATAGGTGATAGTTTACATGCTTGTGAATTATTGAGAGAAAAAATCAAATCAACCATTCAAGAAGACGCACCAGTAAGTGTGAATAAAGGAAATGCAATTGCTGTTGGAGTTCATTCGGAATTAGATGAATTACGTGCGATTTCATCCACTGGAAAAGGATATTTAGAAGAATTAGAGCAAAGAGAAAGCGCTGCTTCTGGCATTCCTTCGCTGAAAGTGTCGTTCAATAACGTTTTTGGTTATTATATTGAAGTTCGAAATACACATAAAGATAAAGTTCCAGCGGAATGGATTCGTAAGCAAACCTTAGTAAATGCCGAGCGTTATATTACGGAAGAACTTAAAGAATATGAATCGAAGATTTTAGGTGCTGAAGAAAAAATTCATCAATTAGAAACGCAGTTGTTTGAGCAATTGGTAAATTGGATTGCGACGTATATCAAACACGTTCAGTTGAATGCCAATTTAATTGCACAATTGGATTGTTTGACTTCTTTCACACAATTAGCGATTGATAATAAATATGTTTGTCCTGATTTAGATGAAAGTTTTGATTTAGAAATCAAAGAAGGTCGTCATCCTGTTATTGAAAAGCAATTGCCTGTTGGTGTGCCCTATATTTCGAATGATGTGTATTTAGATAGAGAAACCCAACAAATTATTATGATTACGGGTCCGAATATGTCGGGTAAATCGGCTATTTTGCGTCAAACGGCTTTAATTGTATTGATGGCGCAAATGGGAAGTTTTGTTCCGGCAGAAAGTGTTAGAATGGGTGTAGTGGATAAAATTTTCACAAGAGTAGGAGCGAGCGATAATATTTCGATGGGTGAATCTACTTTTATGGTGGAGATGAATGAAACCGCTTCGATTTTGAATAATATTTCCGAAAGAAGTTTAGTCTTGTTAGATGAAATTGGAAGAGGAACTTCAACCTATGACGGAATTTCGATTGCATGGGCAATTTCAGAATATTTGCACGAACATCCAAACAAACCGAAAACGCTTTTCGCAACGCATTATCATGAATTAAACGAAATGGAAGTTACGTTTGATAGAATTCAGAATTTCAATGTATCGGTTAAGGAATTAAAAGATACGGTTTTATTTATTCGTAAATTAGTGAAAGGTGGAAGCGCACATAGTTTTGGTATTCACGTAGCAAAAATGGCAGGAATGCCTCAAATTGTGATTCAAAAAGCACAAAAACTATTGAAGCAATTAGAAAAAAGACATTCCAGCGAAGAATTATCTGGAATTAAATCGGCGAGTGACGAATTGCAATTGAGTTTTTTCAATTTAGATGATCCGCTTTTGGAAGAAATTAAAGAAGAAATTGTGAATATCGACATCAATACGTTGACTCCAGTTGAAGCTTTGATGAAGTTAAACGAAATTAAACGAATGTTGGTTAAAAAATAATTTCAAAATAAATTATTCGTTATCAAAAGGTTAAAGAAAAGTTCTGAAAAAGTTTTAATTTTTATTTAGAAAGTGCTTGCAAGAATAAAAATATGTTCTATATTTGCACTCGCAATACGGAACAAGTATAGCGATGTTCTTTAAAAGATAACGAAACGAAACGCGAAAATAGCTCAGTTGGTAGAGCGCGACCTTGCCAAGGTCGAGGTCGCGGGTTCGAACCCCGTTTTTCGCTCTAAACTACCTAAAAATATTTGCTCGAGTGGTGGAATTGGTAGACACGCTGGACTTAAAATCCAGTGGGTAGTAATGCCCGTGCGGGTTCAAGTCCCGCCTTGAGTACAAAAAGCTTCAAACTATGTTTGGAGCTTTTTTTGTTTGTAAAAATCTCAATTTGAAATTTTATAATATCTTTAAAGCATCTTTAAAATCAATTTAACTATGGGGACATTTGTAATCGCACAACGATTAAACGGAACTTATAAATATGAATTTGTTTCTCGAAAAGGCAAAACCATTTTTACAAGTAACGATTTCGACTTGCGATTTGAATGTGAGGAAGAAATTGAACGATTGAAAAATTCAATAGATAAATGTGTTTTTATGCGCTTTAAATCGTCTAGTGGTAAGTTTTTCTTTAGAATGATACTTGATGAGCACGAAATAGCGGTAAGTCGCAGGTATACAACTCAATTATTACTTCAAAAAGGAATTGATGAAATAGTTAAATATGCAGGAAATTCAGAGTTCTTAGATTTTTCATCTTCTGAAGATATTTTTGGTCCATCTCCATTTGAAAAATAAAAGCAAAAAAAAATCCCGATCTAATCGGGATTAATTTTTTTGTTCTAGCAATAATTATTTTGCTGGAGCAGCTTCAGCAGCAGGAGCTGCAGCAGCAGCAGAATCAGCAACTACAGCAGTAGAATCAGCAGCAGGAGCTTCTTCAACAGCAGGAGTTTCAACTACAGTTGAGTCAACAGCTGGAGTTTCTTCAGCAGCATTTTCTTTACAAGAAACGAACATAGCAGCAACGATTGCTAAACTTAAAACAACTTTTTTCATCTTACTAAATTATAAAGGTTAATTATTAATTCGGAGCAAAGATATAAATTTTTTAACATGTCAAAATATTTTTAGACAAATTTTTTTATTTTTTTTTCTTTGGATTCCGAAATACTTTATCTCAAATGACGTGCCAAATTGTTTATTTTTTAAAACATTTGTAATTATTTGATTTTTTGAGACTTAGGATAAACAATGGTCATCTCTTCAATAAGGTTTTTAGCTCCCGCAAATTTGTCAATTACAAATAGAATATATCGTGTGTCTACCATGATGTTTCTACAGATTTCAGGACTATAATAAATGTCACTCATGGTGCCTTCCCAAACTCTATCAAAGTTCAATCCGATTAGATTTCCTTTTGCATCTAAAGCAGGACTTCCTGAATTCCCGCCAGTAGTATGATTCGTTGCGATAAAGGCTAAAGGCATTTTTCCGTTTTTATCCGCATATCTTCCATAATCTTTTGCGTTATACAAATCGATTAGTTTTTTAGGAACATCAAATTCGTAATCGCCAGGAACATATTTTTCGATAACTCCATCTAAATAACTTACAGGTTCGTAAATAACGGCATCGCTTGGTTTGTATCCTTTTACTTTTCCATAAGTTACACGTAATGTGCTGTTAGCATCAGGAAAAATTCTATCGTTAGGGAAAAATTCCATAATTCCTTTCATGTAGGTTCTTTGTAAAGCGATGTTTTTTAAATTAATCTCATCAAACTTAGGTGCTACATTTTTTTGGTAACTATCCGCAATTGATTTTACTAATAGGTAACCTTTATCCTGATTTAATTTTTCTAAAACTGATTTAGCATCACCATTCAATAATTCTTTCAAACCATTAAAGCTAGTTAATTTAGAAGAACCAAAAACATTTGCTGTTAAAGCTGAAGCATTAATGTTGTTCAAACTTTCAGGTAAAAACTGTTTTGGTGATTTCGTAGCATATAAATTGATCAATTGTTCGAAAACTTTCTCATCTACTTGAGCGCTGTAATCTTTATATAAACCTTCAAATCCAGAAATTAAATTGTTTTTTCTATCATTGAAAGCTTGCTCGCCTCTCGTATTATAAACTTGTTCTAATTGGTACAAACGGTATCCAAACGATAAAATTTCTGAATTACGCAAAACGACTTCTGTAAAGTAATCTCTTGCAATGGCATATTCTCTAATGTCTTTGTAGTTCTTTTCGAAATCAGCTAAAATAGTTCCGTATTCTGCTTGTTTTCCTGCTTTGTTAACTCTTTCTTGGAATTTCTTTTCGAAATCTTGTTTAAAGGCAACCGCATTCGATTTTTTCAAACCTTTAGTTTCGCCAATCCATTTTTTCCAATAATTCGCAACACCAGCATACTTAGACGCGTATTGAATTTTAATCGCATTGTCTTTTCTCATGAAGCCATCTTGTACTTTTAAAGCAGCATCACGAATTTCAATTTTAGCCGGATTCAAATCATTTACAATTTGTTCTACGGCGAATGAAGGTAAATATTCCTGAGTTCTTCCAGGATATCCCATCACCATAGTGAAATCGTTTTCCTGAATTCCTTTTGCAGAAACTGGGAAAAAGTGTTTAGGTTTGTAAGGAACGTTATCTTTTGAATATTCAGCAGGACGATTGTTTTTGTCTGCGTAAATTCTAAATAAAGAGAAATCTCCTGTATGGCGTGGCCAAACCCAGTTATCAGTATCTGAGCCAAATTTTCCAATTGAACTTGGTGGTGCACCCACTAAACGAACATCTTTAAACGTTTCGGTTACAAATAATAAGTATTGATTTCCATCATAAAAAGCACGAATCATGGTTTCTTGCCAAGCTTCTCTCGTATAGCTTTTGTTTAAAGCCGCAATATTTTGTTGGATTTTCTTTTGTTTGTCACTTTCCGTAGGAAGATTTAAAACACCTTCAAAAATTTTATTGGTTACATCTTCAATTTTGATTATGAAAGTAACGGTTAAATCTTTGTTTGGCAATTCGTCTTCCATTTTGTAAGCCCAAAAACCATTCGTTAAATAATCATGTTCAACAGTAGAATGACTTTGAATGTTGTCATAACCACAGTGGTGATTGGTTAATAAAAGTCCTTTTGGAGAAATCATTTCTGCTGTACAACCACCATCAAAATGAGGAACAGCGTCTTTTAAGCTGGAATTATTTACCGAATAAATATCATCGGCACTAATTTTCATTCCTAAGGCTTTCATTTCTTTTTCGTTGGTTCCTTTTAATAACGAAGGAATCCACATGCCTCCTTGTTGCGCTTGAACTTGGATAACAAATAAAACAAGTAGTAATTTTAAAAATTTCATAGGTATAATTTTATTTAGTGACTTTATACTTCATTAATTTTCGATTGTGAAGTTCAAAATCGTGTGCAAGATACAATTTTTGTGCGTTTTCGTTGTGCGGTTCAACTTCTAAATACAATAATTTTAACGATAATTTAGGAACTGATTGCTGAATAAATTGAATCGCTTCTTTTCCAAAACCTTTTCCACGAGAGGTTTCTTTGATGAATAATTCGTCTACAAAAGCAATTTTTCCACCATATTCAAAACTGAAAATAAAAGTGAGAATGATATAACCGACAATTTCATTTTCGGAATAAATCAACCAAGATTTCCCAAGATGTTCATGGGTAATAAATTCTTGAAGTAAAGTTTTAGCCACTTCGACATCCATAGGATAATTGTCAATTGCATAGAAATCTTGCATCATTTGGGTAATGATTTCAATATCTACAATTTCTAATGGTTTGAAGGTTGTCATTAGTCCAAAATATGATTCATAATCGTTTGAGTAGCTCCTTTATTCATTTGAACAAATGTACTACAAATGTGTCCTTTTTCTAATCGTTCGTCTTCGTTGCGAAGTAATAAATCAAAGGCTTCATTTAATTGAATTTGATTTTGAATTGAAATACAACCTTCCATATTAACCAAAGCCGTAGCTTCAGCAAAATGCGAATAATTTGGGCCAATCACAACCGGAACTCCAAAAGTCGCCGGTTCTAAAATATTATGAACACCCGGATTTCCAAAACCACCACCCACATAAGCAATATCAGCGTAGGAATAGATTTTGGTTAAAATTCCTATGGTGTCGATGATGAAAACTTGAAAATCCTCCAATTTGTCATGCTGAACTTGTTTCAGCATCTCATCTTTTTCGGAAAACAAAATCACTCTCTTTTGAATTTGATTTTTGAGATTTGAAATTTGCTCTTGTTTTATATTATGCGGAGCAATAATAAATTTCACATCATCCGAACTCTGATTGATGTAATTCACCAATAAACTTTCATCTTTTGGCCAAGAACTCCCAATGACGATGGTGGTTGTATTGTCTTTGAATTGTTCAATAAAATCCAATGAATTATCACGTTCTAAAATCGAAACTACACGATCAAAACGCGTATCGCCAGAAACTTTTACGTTATGAAATCCGATACTTTGAAGTAGTTTTTTTGAACTTTCATTCTGAACAAAGAAGTAATCAAATGTTTTTAAAGCGTTTCTATAAAATCCGCCGTACCATTTAAAAAACGCTTGTTTTTCTCTAAGAATTCCAGAAATCAAAAAGGTTTTAATTTGCTGTTTTTTTAATTCGTTCAGATAATTAGGCCAATATTCGTATTTGATGAAAAATACCATTTCGGGATGAACTAAATCAATAAATTGTTTTGCATTTGAAATAGTATCCAAAGGCAAATAAACCGTAACATCAGCAACGGTATTGTTTTTTCGAACTTCATAACCCGAAGGCGAAAAAAACGTAACCACAATTTTATGATTTGGGAATTGTTGTTTGATTGCCTCAATTACAGGTATACCTTGCTCATATTCGCCTAACGAAGCCGCATGAAACCAAATCGTTTTATCCGAAGATTGAATTTTATCCGCCAAAGTTTGAAAAACCGACTTTCGTCCGTCTACAAAAAGTTTCATTTTTGGACTGAAAAGTGTCACAAATTTCAAAAGCTGTGAGACTAAAACAACTACTAAATTGTATACAAATAACATGTTGGTAAATATCTATTGCGAAAATACAGTTTCTTTATGAAAATTCATTGCCAACTAATCAATTATTGACTATTTTTGTTCTTGTTAAAAGTGAAATAAAAGGAAATGCCACCTTAAACTTTTAAACTTTAAACTTTTAAACTTATTTTTTAATGAGAAAATTACAAATGGTTGACTTGAAAAGTCAATATGAAAAGATAAAAGAAGAAGTGAATGCTTCTATTCAAGAGGTTTTAGATACGAATACATATATCAACGGACCTTTGGTTCACCAATTTCAAGCAGATTTAGAAAAATATTTGGGAGTTAAACATGTAATTCCATGTGCTAACGGAACCGATGCGTTGCAAATTGCCATGATGGGATTGGATTTAAAACCAGGTGACGAAGTTATTACTGCCGATTTCACATTTGCAGCTACGGTTGAAGTAATTGCGTTATTGCAATTAACTCCAGTTTTAGTGGATGTAGATATGAACAATATGAATATTTCGTTAGAAGGAATTCGTAAAGCAATTACGCCTAAAACAAAAGCAATTGTTCCGGTACATTTATTTGGTCGTGCAGCTAATATGGATGCGATTATGGAAATTGCCAAAGAGCATAATTTATATGTTATCGAAGATAATGCTCAAGCAATCGGAGCCGATTATACTTCAAAAGATGGTTCTAAAAAGAAAGTTGGAACTATAGGACATGTAGCAGCAACATCGTTTTTCCCATCTAAAAACTTAGGTTGTTACGGTGATGGTGGAGCGATTTTTACGAATGATGACGCTTTAGCACATAAAATCAGAGGAATCGTAAACCACGGAATGTACGAAAGATATCATCATGATGTAGTAGGTGTAAATTCTCGTTTAGATAGTATTCAAGCTGGGGTTTTAAAAGCGAAATTACCACATTTAGATACTTATAACAAAGCCCGTCAAGATGCAGCTAGAAAATATTCAGAAATTCTTGGAAAAAACCCTAATATTTGGGTTCCAACTATTTGTGAATCTTGTGATTGTCACGTATTTCATCAATATGTAATCCGTATTATGAATGGAAAACGTGATGGTTTGTTAGAACATTTACAAGCAAAAGGAATTCCTTGTGCGATTTATTATCCAATTCCATTACACAGTCAAAAAGCGTATGCAGATGCACGTTATAACGAAGCTGATTTTCCAGTTACAAATCAATTGGTAAAAGAGGTAATCGCTTTACCAATGCACACGGAGTTAGATGACGAACAAATTAAATTTATCACAGACGCTGTTTTAGAATACGTATAATAGTGTTCAGTCGCAGTATTCAGTTTCAGTAACTGTTTACTGCGACTGTGACTGAAAACTAAAAGATGAAGATATTAGTTACTGGCGGTTTAGGATTTATAGGTTCTCACACCGTTGTAGAATTACAAAATGAAGGTTTTGATGTAATTGCAATCGATAATCTTTCCAATTCATCTATTGATGTTTTAGAAGGAATTGAACGCATTACTGGGAAAAAACCTTTGTTTGAAAACATCGATTTACGTGATAAATCGGCGGTTCAAAATTTCTTTTCTAAATACCAAGATATTTCAGGAGTGATTCATTTTGCTGCTTCAAAAGCGGTGGGAGAAAGTGTTGAAAATCCATTGTTGTATTACGAAAACAACATCAACTCTTTAGTGTATTTACTTCAAGAATTACAAAAAAAATCAGAAGCTCATTTTATTTTCAGTTCGTCTTGTACCGTGTACGGTCAGGCCGAAAAAATGCCAATTACCGAAAGTGCATCTATTCAAGTTGCGATGTCACCTTACGGAAACACGAAGCAAATAGGTGAGGAAATTATAACTGATGTTGCAAAAGTAACCAACATCAATTCTATTTTATTACGTTATTTTAATCCAATTGGTGCGCATCCTTCGGCTGAGATTGGCGAATTGCCTTTAGGTGTTCCTCAAAATCTAGTACCTTTTATTACACAAACCGCAATTGGACTTCGTGAAAAATTATCAGTTTTTGGAAGTGATTATCCAACTGCAGATGGAACAGCAATACGCGATTATATTCACGTAGTAGATTTAGCTAAAGCTCATGTTATTGCATTGCAACGTTTGTTAAACAAACAGAATTTAGAAAAAGTAGAAACATTTAATTTAGGAACTGGAACGGGAAGTTCGGTTTTGGAAGTTATTACTGCATTTGAAAAAGTTTCTCATCAAAAATTAAATTATCAGATTGTAGGAAGAAGAGAAGGAGATGTTATAGAAGCTTATGCCAATACCGATAAAGCTAATAATGTTTTAGGTTGGAAAGCTCAATTCACTCTTGAGGATGCTCTTGCAAGCGCCTGGAAGTGGGAACAAAAAATTAGAAAATAAAAAAATCCCAAGTTTTGCTTGGGATTTCTTGTTATTTATGGGCTGCTTCTTTCATTTTATCAGCTGCTTTATCTAATTTTTCTGCACCTTTTTCTAAAACTTCTCCAGTTTTTGATTCTAAGGTATCAATTGCTTTGTCAATTTGAACAGAGGCAGAGTCCATTTTTTCTTCCATTTCAGCACCAACAGCTTCATTTGCTTCCTCGATTTTCTCTTTTGTTTCATCTTTGCATGAAACTGAAATTAATGCTAAAATCATTAATCCTAAAAATACCTTTCTCATATATAAATATTAAAAATTGCACATCCTAAAGGTACGAAATAAATCTCAATTTCGGAATGTATTTTTACATAATTTTTAATAAAAAAATAGGATCTGGACAATTCGATTTGTAGAACGAAAGTGTTTTTTCATTGCAAACTCCAGGATAATCGCCAATTTTTCCTTCCATATCAATAATGATTTGAAAATGCAAATGTGGTGCATAATCACCATTAATAGGAGATAACCCTAAATTGGCAATTTGTTCTCCTTTTTTTACGATATCTCCCACTTTTTTACCTATTAAACTCGCTTCATTCAAATGGCCATAAAGCGTATGGAATTTGATTCCTTCTATTTCATGAGATAGAATAATTGTTGGTCCATAATCGCCTAACGATGTATTGTTTTGAAAACTATGAATTGTTCCGTCTAAAGCAGCGTGAATTGAAGCTGATTCGTTAATCCATAAATCCAAACCAATGTGAATATTGCGTTCGTCTGAATTTGTGTTTTTGAAAACGGTACTTCTTTGATATAAATTGCGGGTTTCAATATAGCCTCCAAAAGCAATTTTTCCTTGATTTTTATCTAAATGATTTTGAATGAAAATTTCATAATCTCTAGCCGTATCTAAATTATGTTGATGCAACTCAGGATTAGTTACAGATAGATTTAAGGGAACATAGTCAGAGTAATTAATTTCGGGAGCAATTACTTTAGCCGCTTCAATTGATTCGAAAAGAGTAATTAGATTTTTCATAGTTTTTTCTTTTTTCTCAAAAATAAAAATTCCTCACGAATATTACTTCATGAGGAATTCTATTTTAAAAGTATTTTATTTTATAAAGAAGCAGAAACTGTTTCTACGTCTTTGTTGATTTTATTTACTAATCCAACTAATACTTTTCCTGGACCCACTTCTGTAAAACTTGTTGCTCCATCAGCAATCATTTGTTGTACCGATTGTGTCCATCTTACAGCTCCTGTTAATTGTGAAATCAAGTTTTTCTTAATCTCTGTTGCATCAGAAACCGCATTTGCTGTAACATTTTGATATACAGGACAAGTTGGTGTAGCAAAAGTTGTTGCTTCAATAGCTGCTGCTAATGCTGAACTTGCTGGTTCCATCATAGGTGAGTGGAAAGCACCTCCAACAGGTAAAATTAAAGCGCGTTTTGCCCCAGCTTCTTTCATTTTTTCACAAGCTAATTCCACCGCTTTGTATTCTCCAGAAATCACTAATTGCCCTGGGCAGTTGTAATTTGCAGCTACCACAACTCCATCAATTGAAGCACAAATATCTTCAACTATTTTATCGTCTAAGTTTAATACTGCTGCCATAGTAGAAGGTGCAATTTCGCATGCTTTTTGCATTGCCATTGCTCTTTGTGAAACTAATTTTAATCCGTCTTCAAATGATAAAGCACCATTTACTACTAAAGCAGAAAATTCTCCTAAAGAATGTCCGGCTACCATATCTGGTTTTACGTCTAAAACTTTAGCTAAAATAACCGAGTGTAAGAAAACGGCTGGTTGGGTAACTTTAGTTTCTTTTAATTCATCAGCTGTTCCTTCGAACATGATATCGGTGATTCTGAAACCTAAAATATCATTCGCTTTTTCAAATAATTCTTTTGCTAAAGGTGAGTTTTCATATAAATCTTTGCCCATTCCTGTGAATTGAGCTCCTTGACCTGGAAATACGTATGCTTTCATTTTATTTGGTTTAAAAGTTTAAGGTTTATGAGTTTAAGAGGTGACTCAAAAACGTTTGTAAAAATAGCGTTTTTTAGAATTGAATCTTAATAATGTATTTATTGTATTTTAAAAGTAATTGGTTGCATGTACTTAATTTTTATTGGAATGCCATTTATTTTTCCTGGAACAATGATTTTTGGAAGTAAAGAAATTATCCTAATTGCCTCCTCTTCTAAAAGTTCTTTTCCTTCAACTTGCTTTACTTTAATATTTTTAATTGTTCCGTCTTTATCTATTATAAAGAATGTCTCAACTCTACCCATAATACCTTTTCTCAAAGCTTTTTTAGGATACTGTTGTGTCTTTTTTATGTGATTTGACATTTTTTCTTGAAAACATTCTATTCTTTTTGTTTCATTCTGACAACCAGCAAACGATGGTACAATTTCTGGATCATCAAATGGAGCTGTAAAGCTAAACGAAGTAATCTTGTTGTTTTTTATTTCAAGATTTGCTAAGAAAAAAAGATTATAACTTTTTTTTGATTCATTTTGACTTGTGTTAAACCTAGGTATGATATTGATAATTTTTTCTGTTATTTGATCAAAAAAGTCATAACCAGATGTGACATTTGTGAAAATAGGCTTAATAAATCCAGTTTCATCTATTGTATAGTTTATTAATAACTTAAAGTTTGTTTCTGAAGGTAATTTTAATTGTTTAATAGAAATGGAATCTAAGTTTGTAATAATATGTTCAATACTTTTTGTTTTAATTTCTTTTAATTTTTCTTCTGGACTCTGATTTATATCACAATTAAAGTAAGTAGGAACATCATTTAAATTTTCTTTTTGTTGAGAGTATACAATTGAAATAAAAAAGATATTTAATAAAAGGAATATGTGTTTCATTTTGAATTTAAATTTCCGCAAAAATACTCTTTTTATCAGAATTCGATAGAATTAACAATTTTTACGAATTCATTTTTTAATTCTTCGTTAGTAATTCCTTTTTCAGTATCAAAATTTTCATAGAAACTAGGTAATGAAAAACTCCCTTTTACAATTCCGCCTTGGAAAGGGAATCTATTTTTAGCAATCTCTAAAACCGAACTACCACCGCGAGCTCCAGGTGAAGTAGCTAGTAATAACATTGGTTTTTCTTGAAAAGTTTTAGCGTTAATGCGTGATGTCCAATCTAAAAGATTCTTAAAAGCTGTGGAGTAATTTCCGTTATGTTCAGCAAATGATATTATTATTAAATCAGCGCTTCCTAGTTTAGCATAAAATTCTTGGGCTAAAGGATGAATACCGTTTTCTTTTTCTTTATCAACAGAAAAAATAGGCATTTCATAATCGTTTAAATCTAAAATTTCAATTGTAACATTTTGAAATTGATTTGCAGTAAAAGTTGCCAATTGTTTATTGATAGATTGCTTACTTGATGAAGCTCCAAAAGCGATGATTTTTTTCATGTGTTTATTTGTTTAACCAATTGCCCATTAGTTTTCTTAATATTGGTAATAAAACAAAAACCATTAGCGGAACCAAAATTCCAGTCATGATTAGTGTTTTTAATGGTAATGGAAAATTTTTAATATAATCTCCAATTAAAAAAGTTACCAGCGTAATTGTTGGATAAATTGCTAACCAAACCATTACTGCAAATTTCCATTTAGGTGGTTGTTTCATTGTTTAAATAATACGTTAATGCTCCAGAAGGACATTTGTTTACAGTTTCAATAATTTTTTCTGTGGTTGAATTATTAGGTGTAATCCAAGGTTGTTCTTTTGGTTTAAAAACATCTGGATTGTTCTTAACACAATTAGCAGAATGAGTGCATTTCCCAGACTGCCATACAATGGTTATTTCACCATTAGTATATTCTTTTTTTAGGTTTTTTGGATCCATGATTATTTCGTTTTAATTTATAATACGTCACTAAATTCAGGAGTTTTATCAAAAACACTTTTCGCAAACGGACACAAAGGCAAAATTTTGATTCCTTTTTCTCTAGCAAATTCTACAGCTTTGTTTACCATTTTTTTACCAAAGCCTTTTCCTTCATTTCCAGAATTTACTTCAGTATGGTCGATAATAATTTTATCTTCACCAGCAAAAACGAAAGTCATCATAGCTTCTTGTTTTTCATTAACTTCAATGTAAAAAGCGCCTTTATTTTCGTTTATTATAAGTTGTACATCTTCGGTCATAATTTATTTTTTACTGTGACTGACTACTGTGACTGCTCACTAATTATTGTTCCATCGGAATTTCCATTACTAAAAACTTCGCATTAGAATTCGCTTTGATTTCGATTTCATTGGTTTCCCAAATTCCGATTGCGTCTCTTCTTTCTAATTTCTCACCATTAACTTCGATTTCACCCTCAATATTCATGATGTAAAAACCGTTTCCTTCTTTTTTCAAGTTTAATTTTTTTGAAAAACCGTTGTCAAAATCGCTCAAATAAAACCATGCATCTTGATGAATCCAAACTCCAGCATCATCTGGATTTGGAGATAAGATTTGAGCAAAATCATTTTTTTGTAATGATTGGTCTAACGTAATTTGTTGGTAACGAGGTTCCACATTTCTATATTTTGGAAACAACCAAATTTGAAACAATTTAGTGTGTTGGTTATGATTTGGATTGAATTCGCTATGTTGAATTCCCGTTCCAGCACTCATTACTTGAATGTCACCGCTTTTAATAGTTGTGCCATTTCCCATACTGTCTTTGTGAGCCAAATCACCTTCTAATGGAATCGTAATAATTTCCATATTATCATGTGGATGTGTTCCAAAACCCATTCCAGCTGCAATGGTATCATCATTCAAAACGCGAAGCATTCCAAATTGTACTTTTTCTGGATTATACCAATTGGCAAAGCTAAAACTGTGATACGCATTCAACCAACCATGATTAGCATGACCTCTTTCATTTGCTTTATGTACTATCGTTTTCATAATGTATAAATTTAGTAATTATTATGATACAAATTTACATCCATGAATAGGGAACAGCACTTAACCTAGATTAAGAAATTATTTTTTTAATAATCTAGCTTTCATTTTACTAAAAAACTCGGGCGTAACACCAATGTAAGAAGCAATATGTTTTTGAGGCACTTTTTGAATTAAAGTAGGATATTTTGAACAAAATTTTTCAAAACGTTCTTCAGCCGTTAAACTCAAATTATCCATTAAACGCTCTTGGTGAGCTACCAAAGAGTTTTCAGCTAAAATTCTGAAAAAGCGTTCTAATTTTGGGATTTCTTGAAAGAGTTGTTGTTGGTTTTCTTTAGTGATGATTACAACTTCAGCATCTTCTAAAACTTCTATAAATAGATTTCCGGGTTTTTCAGAAATATAGCTATACATATCGCCAATCCACCAACCTTCGCAAGCAAAATGTAAAACGTGTTCGATGATGTTATCATTAATATTGAAACTTCTCAAAATGCCAAAATTCACAAAATAAGTACAATTAGCAATTTCGCCCGAACTCAATAAAATGGATTTGGCTTTAAATTGCTTGGTTTCGGTTTTAGATAGAAATAATGTTTCTTCATCTGGAGTTAAAGAAACATGTTTGGCTATATTTTGAAGTACTTTTGACATACTTCAAAAATAGGATTTATTTTTTAATATTTTGAATTGCCCAAATTAGTAAGGCGTTTTTTTCTTTCGGGATTCCTAATTTTTCAATGATTTTTGTGCGATGACCCTCTACTGTTTTTTCAGATAAAAATAAAAGTTCTGCGATTTGTTTACTCGTTTTTTGGGTAGCGATTAACTCAATAATTTTTCTTTCAGACAAAGTTAAAGAAGATAGAATATCGCTTGAAGCAGTTGGGTCTAATTTAAAATTGTTGTGCATAGAAGTAGAAAAATATTTCTTCCCATTTTCAATTTCTTTCAGACAATTTTCTAAATCTGGGAAAGCTTTATCTTTTAAAATATAACCATAAATATTATATTCTTTTGCTTTATTAAGAACACTAATTTCATTGTGCATGGTAAGCAATACAATCTTAGTTTGGCTTTTGTTTTCAAATATTTTTTGTGCTACTTCTATACCATCTAATCCAGGCATGTTTAAATCTAAAATGGCCAAGTCTGGTGTGTGAAGCTGAATGTAGTTGAACGCTGCTTTACCATTTGAACAGGAACAAACGACTTTATGTCCCATTTTTTCTACATAGGAAACTGTGCCTTGTAAGGTCAAAGGATGATCATCAGCTATTAGAATTTTCATGCTATTTTTTAATTTCAATTACAATTTTAGTGCCTTTTTCAGAAGAAGAAATGACCGCAATTCCACCAATTGCTTTACTTCTTTCTATAATATTATGCAATCCAAAGGCGTCTTTAGATTGTAATGTTTTTTCTACATTAAAACCAATGCCATTATCTATAATTTCAACAGTAATTTTTTCTGAAGTTTCTATAATTGATATTTTAGCCGCAATGGCATTTGCATACTTAATAATGTTGGTTACTGCTTCTTGAACTATGCGGTAAACTTGTAGCTCTTTTTCAGAAGGTAAACTATTCTGATAATTAAATTCCGAAGAAATCATGAACTGATGGGTGCTTTCAATACGTTCAATGAATTGTTCTAAACTATTTACTAAGCCAATTTTTTCAAACATAACAGGATGCAAATTTCTACTGATAGCTCTAATGTCATTAATTATTGTATCTACTTTTTCATTTAGCTGAGAATGATTGACTTCAAATGAATTTTTTAAAGCAAGTAATTCATGACTCACACTATCATGTAAATCGGAAGCAATTCGTTTGCGTTCCTCTTCGGTTTTATCAAGTAAGTTTTTAGTAAATTGTTGCGATTGTTCTTTCTCTTTAAATAATTTCATTTGTTTTTGTTTTAAAAAGTAAATAAAAACACTCAATATTGAGGCTATAAAAACAAATGCTAAAGCAAAAATAGTAGTGTTTTTCTTTGAGATGGTTTCATGCTGAAGCTGAATTTTTTGCTCTTTTTCCTTAGTTTCATACTTTGCAGCAAGAGCCAAATTTTCTAATTTACTTTGGATATTTGATAAGCTATCTTTTGTTCTGTAGGCTTCTTGTGTATAAAAAACAGCTTTTTCAAATTCTTTATTTTGAATTGCTTTTTCCAGTAAAACAGTATAAAATAAATTGGCACGTTCGTAGTTTTCGTTGGTAAGAAGATTTGGAAGTGCTTTTTCAATATAGCTTGTATTGCAGTTTTTTACATCATTTTTTATTTCATATAATGCCAAAGCTGCTTGATAATCATTTTGCCAATTTTGAGAAGTATTTCTCGCAGCAACGGGTTTAATTTTATCTAAAACGATTTTTGCTTCCTTGGTTTTGTTCTCATTCAATAAAGCTTCAATTTCATAATCTGATAGGCAAAGCAATAATACATCACTGTCAAATTTACTATCTAAATATTCTTTGTATGTAGTATGGATGTAATTGTTTTTTAATTGCGTTTTGCCAAAAAAGCCATAAACAGAGCATTTATTGTATTTAGCCATAAAATAATCATAGGTATTTTCTTCTTCTTTGAATACTTTTATAGCTTCATTAGCGCTGTTAATAGCTTTTTCAAATGAACCATTTGCTTTATAAATATTGATATAATTCAAATGCACTGAAACAATACTTTCTTTATCTCTAATTCTTTCAGAGTAAATTCTAGATTTTTCATTGGCTTCAATGCTAAGTTCAATGTCGCCAAGTATAAAATAAGCATAAGATAAATCATAGTAAGCACGCGCTATTTTGTAACAACTCTTATAATCGTTAGGCTCTAATGCTGTAATTTTTAAGAAGTAGTCTTTTGCTTTTTTTACGTTATCTCTGTCAAATTCTAAATTAGCATAATAGTTGTCAACATGAGTTGTTTTTAAAGCGGGTAATTTGTTCCTGTATTTTAAATTAAATGCATCAACTGTTTTAGTTAATCTTGGGTCAAAATCATAAAAATAGACAAACTTGGTTGTAATTACATCCAATATTTTTGAAGCATTAAGATATTCTTTGTTAGCTAATTTAGTATTGTAATATTTAAAAAAGACTTTTAAATAATGCTCTTTATTCTCCTGATAGTTGTCGTTTTGTCTCAACCAAACTTTTGTAGAATCTTCTTTAGGGGGAGTTACTTTTTCAAAATAGAAATTTTCTTTTTTGTCTTCACAACTAAAACTTAATATGATTAGTGTTAAAAGAAATGTATATTTTTTTAGGGTTAACATGTATTGATTTTTTACAAATGTATTCATTTCTGTAAAGAAAAAAAGTAGCTGTTGCATTTCAAGGGTTACCCCTTATAAAGATATTTAAGAGATTGATACAATTTTGTATTCAAATCAAAAAGATATAACAATGAAAACAAAATTACTATTGAAATTAAAGATGCTAACACTTTTAAGTTTCTGTTTTAGTACTCAATTTGGTCATGCTCAACAAGGAGAAACACTACATTTTGACGGTGCTAACGATTATGTTATGTGCGGGAGTTTTTTGCCAACTTCATATACAAAAGAAGCTTGGATTTACATTTCAAATTTTAATGTTTCCAATAATATTATTTCGGGAGGAAACACGGATGGTCAGCATGCTTTGTTTATCCCTAATTATTCAGGAAATAAACTAAGTGCAGGTCATAATGGTGCATGGGAAGCTGTTCAAGATCCCAATCCAATAGTTATAAACACGTGGTATCATGTTGCAGTAACTTATGATGCTGCAACTACAACAATGAAGTTGTATAAAAACGGTAATTTGGTGGCTACTAATACAAACGTGCCTCAAGTATTGAATGGCAATATAATTCGACTAGGATCTTTTGATGATGGTGCAAACGTATTCAATGGAAGAATGGATGAAGTAAGAATTTGGGATAGAGCTCTAACAATTTGTGAATTACAATATAATAAAGATGCGGAATTAGCTATCGGACAAACGGGTTTAGTAGCTTATTATAAATGCAATCAAGGAACTGCAAATCAAGATAATGGTGGAGAAATTGATTTAATTGACTCAACATCAAATGGATATGATGGTGCAATAATTAATTTTCAGTTGAATGGAACCACTTCTAACTTTATTGCTCCAGGTAGTCCAGCAAATGGAGTTTCAGGAACTTTATATAACTCCTTAAGCGTAAATACTTCACAAAGTTTTTGTAATGCAGCACAAGTTTCGGATTTAATTGCAACTGGTTCAGGAATAATTAATTGGTATGATGTTGCAACAGGAGGAACGCCATTGAGTAGTACACAAAATTTAGCAACAGGAAATTACTATGTTTCTCAAACTACTGGAACATGTGAGTCGGATAGGATAGCCGTGAGCGTTTTGATAAATATTACTTCAGCACCTACAGCACCTGCGAACCAAACGTTTGATGCTAATGCTACTGTTGCAAATTTAGTAGCTACTGGATCTAATTTGAAATGGTTTTCACAAGCATCTGGAGGTATAGAATATAATATCACGGATATTTTAACAACAGGAACATATTATATTTCTCAAACTGATAATGGTTGTGAAAGCTCAAGAACTTCAGTAAATGTAATCATTAATGGAGGCTCACTACATTTTGATGATTCTAATGATAGAATTACTTTAGGTACAGCAATTAATGCTGTTATTGATCCTTTAAATACATTTACTGCTGAAGCTTGGGTTTATAACACCTCTTTTGACAACGGATTAGGTAATAATGTAGGCGCAATAATAGGAAATTACAATACACTTTCAGTAGATATGCAATTTATGTTACGAAGAGATGGAACCGCTTATCAATTTTGGGTAAATGATAGTGGAACTACAAACTTTAAAGCAGTCTCTGTTTCAAATACTGCACTGCTAAATCAATGGCAGCATGTGGCTGGTGTTTGGAACGGTTCTGATCTGAAATTATATGTTAATGGGATTTTAGTTGGTACAACAACTGGAGTAACAGGAGCAAGTTTTAAATCCCAATTAAATAATCCTGTATATTTAGGAAATAATTTTTCAAGCGAAAAGTTTGTTGGAAATCTTGATGAAGTTCGTCTTTGGACAAGAGCTTTAACTGTTGCTGAAATTGTAAACAACATGAATTGCGAATTGGGCGCTTCGCAAACAGGTTTATTGGCTTACTACAAATTCAATCAAGGATTTGGAGGCGGAAACAATATAAGCTTAACATCATTAATCGATTCGAGTGGAAATAATTACAATGGGACATTAAATAATTTTGCATTAAACAATAACACCTCTAATTGGTCGAATATTGCAGCGGTTACGACTGGAAATACTTGTTCTACATTTTTAAATGCAACCTCATTTGATGAGACTAATTTAAATTTATACCCAAATCCAACTTCTGGAGTTGTAAATATTTCCTATAATGAAGAGATTTCTAATGTGTCAGTTTATAATTTATTAGGTCAAAATGTTTTAAACCAAGAAGGAAAAGGCTTAGAATTGCAATTAGACCTGTCAACACTATCTTCAGCAACTTATTTTGTAAAAATAACTTCTGAAGGAGCTACAAAAACTATAAAAGTGATTAAGCAATAAATATTATGTTTAAGTTTTATAAATATCGTTTAGAACTAATACTGCCATTGATTTATAGTTTGATGATCTCAATATTTATAAAGATATTGTAAAATAAAAACCGATGTCTTTTCAACAAAGCATCGGTTTCTATATTAATGAAAGTGATCCTCTTCAATTTCAAATTCGGCATCTTTTTCCCAAATTTCCATTTCACAAGGTTTGCAATTGAATTTTAGTTTGTATTCCAATTCGCCTTGTTTTAAAACTAAAGGTTCTTTTAGTTTTTTATCCATGTTTTCTCTGTGGTATTTTGGACAACGTTCTAATTCGTATTTGATACAATATTTAGTCGTCATTACGCGAGATTTTCCTGGATCCCATTGTAATTCGAATGCTTTTTCAATTTCGGTTACGCCATGACGTTCGTAGAATTTACGAGCGGTTTTGTTGGCAACATTGTACATGAAATCCAATTTCGTTTCTGGATATGGATGTGATGTTTTTACCAATTGGTGTTCTTTTCGAACATAATTTTTCAAACGAATTTCCGATAATTGTTCGTAAACCGTTCTTCGCATTTCATTAATTTTTGAAATCGGAAGAAACCAATTTCCTGAAAATTCAATTGTGATTTCATCAGCTGTATAAGGTGTAAAACCTGTTTTTGCTAAGTTGATTTTGAAATTTTTAGCTAAAGATTCGTTGTTTTTTGTTTGCTCTTTTGGGTGAACCAAATTTACAGTACTAACATTTCCATCTTCGTCAGTTGCGATTAATTCAAAACCATTTTCATTTTCTTTTAATAGTAAAGTTGTGCTGATTTTTCGAACTGCACTATCTTCTCTTTCCACTAATTTGATGAAAGCCGCATCGTTATTTCTGTAAATAAAAGTGCCTTCTTTGATTTCTTTCAATACGTTTGGATAAACAAATCCGTTTTCGGCACGATTCACGTAAATTCCTTCGGCTTCGTTGTTTTCGTTGATGAAACACAATCCGTCACCATTATTTAGTAATTCTCCGTTTTCGATTTCGTAGGCATTTCCAATCGTTTTAATCAGTTTTCCAATGTATTGCCCTTTTGATTTTGGACTTTCCCAAGAACCAATGGCTTGATGTCTTTCGTTTACAAAATAATCGGTATAACCACGATTGAACGTTCTATCTAGTGAAGAATCAAATAAATATGTGCATTTTCCAGAAGAAGCTTTGGTGTATTTATCGCTGTTTTCGTTTAAGAAAGCATCTAATTTCTGACGCAAATACGAAACGTTATTTTTTACATAAACGATATCTTTCAAACGACCTTCGATTTTGAACGAAACAATTCCAGCTTCTACTAAATTTGGAATTTGGTTGGAAACATCAAAATCTTTAATCGAAAGTAAGTGACTGTTTTTAATTAAAGTATCACCATTTCCATCAATTAAATTATAAGGTAAACGACAGTTTTGTGCACAAGACCCACGGTTTGCCGAACGTTCGCCATTGGCAACACTCATGTAGCAATTTCCGCTAAACGAAACACACAAAGCACCTGTTACGAAGAATTCCAATTCCACATCTGTAGTTTCGTGGATTTCTCTGATTTGACTTAAATTTAATTCACGCGCTAAAACCACACGTTTGATTCCTGCATCCGCTAAGAATTTAATTTTATCGGCATCACGATTGTTGGTTTGCGTACTGGCATGCAATACGATTGGAGGTAACTCCATTTCCATAATCGCCATGTCTTGAATGATTAAAGCATCTACGCCGATATCATACAATTTCCAAATCAATTGGCGACAAGGTTCTAATTCGTTATCGTATAAAATCGTATTGATAACCACAAAAACCTGAGCGTTAAACAAGTGCGCGTATTTTACCAATTCGGCAATATCTTCCACAGAGTTGGTAGCGTTTGAACGAGCGCCGTATAAAGGAGCGCCAATATAAACCGCATCGGCACCACTATTTATGGCAGCAATTCCTTGTACTAAGTTTTTTGCAGGTGCTAAAATTTCAATCTTCTTCTTCATTTCTAAATCTTTAATCTTTCGGGATTTGCCGAAAAAAAGTGTGCAAAGTTCTTATAAAAAATCCAAGATTTCTAATTCTGATTTGATTTTTTTAAATGAATCCCTTTTTTAGCCACAGATTACAAAGATTTTCACGGATTCTATTTAATCATTTTTAATCTTTGAATCTGTGTCAATAAAATATAATTAAATTTTATTTTTTAAGAATTGAGGGTATAAAAAAACACGAATTATACTAACCTTCACCAATTAATTTGTGCCAATTTGTGTAATTCGTGTTAAATATATTTTTCTTCTTAAGAAACCGCTTCTTTGATTCTTCTCATTGCTTCTGTTAATAAAGCTTCGCTTGTTGCGTATGAGAAACGAATACAATTTGGATTTCCAAAGGCATCACCTGTTACAGTAGCTACATTTGCTTCCGCTAATAAGAACATGGAGAAATCAGTTGCATTTTTGATTTCAGTTCCTTTTACGGTTTTTCCAAAATAGTACGATACATCAGGAAAAACATAAAACGCTCCTTCTGGAACATTCAATTTGAATCCTGGAATTTCTTTTACTAATCCAACTACTAAATCTCTGCGGTTTTTAAAAGCAGAAACCATTTCGTTTAAAACGCTTGGATCAGCTTCAACAGCAGTAATTGTTGCTCTTTGTGCAATAGAATTGGCTCCCGAAGTAACTTGTCCTTGGATTTTAGTACACGCTTTTGCAATGAATTCTGGTGCTCCGATGTAACCAATTCTCCAACCTGTCATAGCGAATGCTTTCGCAACTCCATTAACTGTAATCGTTCTTTCTAACATTCCTGGGATAGATGCAATACTGCAAAATGTTCCTGAAAAGTTGATGTGTTCATAGATTTCGTCTGAAACTACATATACGTGTGGATGTTTTTCTAAAACTTTAGCTAAAGCTGTTAATTCTTCACGATTGTAAACCGAACCACTAGGATTACAAGGTGAACTAAACCACATCATTTTTGTTTTTGGTGTGATAGCTGCTTCTAATTGTTCTGGTGTAATTTTGAAATCACTTTCAACAGAAGTTGGAACTTCAATTGGAACTCCGCCAGAAAGTTTGATGATTTCGAAATACGATACCCAATATGGAGCTGGAAGAATTACTTCGTCACCTTCGTTTAACATTACTTGTGCAATGTTGTATAACGATTGTTTTGCTCCTGTAGAAACTACAATTTGAGATGGTTTGTAATCTAAGTTATTATCTCTTTTGAATTTTTTGCAAATCGCTTCTTTTAATTCCAAGTAACCTTCTACTGGAGTATACGTACTGTAGTTTTCATCGATAGCTTTTTTTGCAGCTTCTTTGATGAATTCAGGAGTGTTGAAATCTGGTTCTCCTAAACTAAGGCTGATAATGTCTTTTCCTTGTGCTTTTAATTCTCTTGCCAAAGCCGCCATAGCTAAAGTTTGAGAAACGGCTAAGTTGTTGATTCTGTCCGATAACGGGTTCATTGTGTGTTAGTTATTATAGTTAATACAAAAGACGCGATTCCTCGCGTCTCTCTATTTTATTATGCTAATTGTGGTTTTCTTCCTAATTCTCTCAAATGCTTGAAGTGAGAAGCAATTGCCGCTCGAGTAGTTTTAAACTCGTGATACGGTAAGTTACATTCCGCTGCTGTTTGTTTTACAATCTCAGCAATTTTGTTGTAGTGAATGTGACTGATATTTGGGAAAATATGGTGTTCAATTTGGTGATTTAATCCACCTGTGTAATAGTTTACAATCCAATTTTTTGGTGCGAAGTTCGCTGTTGTAAACAATTGGTGAATTGCCCAAGTGTTTTCGATTTCTCCATTTTCGTCTGGCATTGGATTGATAGTATCTTCAACAACGTGAGCTAATTGGAATACTACGCTTAATATTAACCCAGCAGTGTAATGCATCACAACAAAGCCTAAAAGAACTTTCCACCAAGTAATTCCTAAAATCATTGGTAATACTAACCAAATAGAGAAGTAAATCGTTTTAGTGATAATTAAAGTTGTCCATTGAAAAGCAGGACTTTTAGCTTCTCCGTAAGACAATTGTCTTTTTAAGTAACGTTTCATCTGTAAGAAATCTGTAGTGATAGCCCAGTTGAACGTTAATAATCCGTATAAGAAAACTGAATAATAATGTTGGAATCTGTGGTGACTGTACCACTTAGCTGTTTTTGAAAAACGTAAAATTCTTCCCGCTTCTAAATCTTCATCATGACCGATGATGTTTGTATACGTATGGTGTAAAACGTTGTGTTGTACTTGCCAGTTATAAACATTTCCAGCTAAGATGTAAATACTTCCACCCATTAATTTGTTTACCCAAGATTTAGTAGAGTAAGCACCGTGATTTCCATCGTGCATTACGTTCATTCCAACTCCTGCCATTCCAATTCCGATTACTACGTTTAATAATAAATATACCCAAAAAGGCATATCCATAGCTAATAAGAAGAAATAAGGTGTTAGGAAAAGACCAAACATTACAATTGTTTTTAGGTGTAATTTCCAGTTTCCTGTTTTGTCTATTTTATTTTCTTTAAAATAATCGTTTACTCTTTTATTTAATGTTCTGAAAAACTTCAGATTATCTTCTTTTGAGAAAATCGGGGTTGTAGTACTCATAAATTTTGTATTCAAATTTCGTCAAAGATAATTATTATAATTTTTTCATTTATGATAATCATCATTTTTTATTCACTAAAAAGCGTATTTTTGTGTAAAATTTAACGAATGGAAGAAATTTTAAAGCAATTTCCTGATTTATCTGAAAATCAAATACTTCAGTTTCAAAAATTGCAAAGTTTATACGAAGATTGGAATGCCAAAATTAATGTAATTTCACGAAAAGATATAGACGAATTATATACACGTCACGTTTTGCATTCGTTAGGGATTGCAAAAATTATTGAATTCCGACCAGGTTCTAAAATTATGGATGTAGGAACTGGCGGTGGTTTTCCTGGAATTCCACTAGCTATTTTATTTCCAGAAGTTGATTTTTATTTGATTGATGTTATTGCGAAAAAAATTAAAGTAGTGAATGAAGTGGCTGCAGGTTTAGGGTTAAAAAATGTAAAAGCCGAACAAAAACGTGCCGAATTAGTAAAGCAAGAATTCGATTTTATCGTGAGTCGTGCTGTAACTAATATGCCTGATTTTGTAAAATGGGTGGATGATAAAGTAGCAAAAAAACAAAACCACGAATTAGCGAACGGAATTTTATATTTAAAAGGCGGCGATTTAACCGAAGAATTAAAAGATTTTCCAAAAGCAACACAATATAATTTATCCGATTTCTTTTCAGATGAATTTTTTGAAACGAAGAAAGTGGTGCATTTGCCTTTGAAGTATAAGAAGTAGTGATTAGTGAAAAGTAATTAGTAATTAGCTATAAAAAGCAAAACCCGATTTTCAACTGAAAATCGGGTTTTTTATTTCTACTTCGTATTTCGGATTAACCTAAAAACGGATATTTATAATCTTCTGGTGTTACGAATGTTTCTTTAATAGTTCTAACAGAAGCCCAACGCAATAAGTTTTGAGATGAACCTGCTTTGTCGTTAGTTCCTGAACCTCTTGCTCCTCCAAATGGTTGCATTCCTACAACAGCACCTGTTGGTTTGTCGTTGATGTAGAAGTTTCCTGCTGCATTTTGTAAGGCAACGGTTGCTTCTTCCACAGCATAACGACATTGGCTAAACACTGCACCTGTTAAAGCATATTCTGAAGTTTCGTCAACTAATTTCAATGTTTCAGACCATTTCGCATCTTCATAAATATAAATGGTAACCACTGGTCCGAATAATTCGGTTTCCATAGTAGTATATTTTGGATTTGTTGTTAAGATAACTGTTGGTTCAATGAAATAACCTTTTGATTTATCATAATTTCCACCCATGATTACTTCAGCATCACTATCGTTTTTAGCTTGGTCAATATAACGCGCTAGTTTATCAAATGAAGCTTCTGAAATAACTGCTGTAATAAAATTACTCATATCTTCTGGCGAACCCATTTTCATGGAAGCTAAATCTGCTTCTAAATGTGATTTAACCGCTGGCCATAAACTTTGTGGAATATAAACACGAGAAGCCGCACTACATTTTTGTCCTTGGAACTCAAAAGCACCACGAGTAATTCCTGTTGCTACTTGCGCTGCGTTTGCTGATGGATGTGCAATAATGAAATCTTTTCCACCAGTTTCTCCAACGATTCTTGGATAGGTTTTATAAGTTGCGATGTTATTTCCAATGGTTTTCCAAATGTCATTAAAAACACCAGTTGAACCTGTAAAGTGAACTCCTGCTAAATGTGGACTTGATAAAACTACGTCAGAAACCATTCCAGAATCACCCATTACCATATTGATAACGCCATCTGGCAAACCTGCTTCTTTGAAAACTTGCATAATTACATTAGCAGAATAAACTTGAGTAGCTGCTGGTTTCCAAACTACCACATTCCCCATTAAAGCAGCACTTGAAGGTAAGTTTCCTGCAATAGCGGTAAAGTTGAAAGGAGTAATGGCATATACAAAACCTTCTAATGGTCTGTATTCAACACGGTTCCACATGTCTGATGTAGAGGCTGGTTGATCTGCGTAAATTTTTGTCATGAATTCTACGTTGTAACGTAAGAAGTCAATCAATTCACAAGCTGAATCAATTTCTGCTTGGTGAATTGTTTTTGATTGTGCAATCATAGTCGCTGCATTGATTTTAGCGCGGTATGGACCTGCTAATAATTCAGCCGCTTTTAAGAAAATTCCAGCTCTGTTTTCCCAAGCCATTGCTGCCCATTTTTTACGAGCTTCTAATGCTTCTGTTATTGCTTTTTCAACTAAAGCTCTATCTGCTTGATGATAAACACCTACAATGTGTTGGTGATCATGTGGCGCTGACATTTTTTTGGTATCGCCAGTTTTAATTTCTTCGCTACCTATATATAATGGAACTTCAACTTGAGAATTCCACATGGTTTTGTATGTTTCTGCAACTTTTGCTCGTTCAGGAGAACCTGGAGCGTAAGATTTTACGGGTTCGTTAACCGCTTTTGGGACATTAAAAAATCCTTTTAACATGGTGTTGTATTTTGAGATTAGACAATTTTGTGCTTTGATTTACGATAAATTCATAAACGATTACAAAAATACAAAGTATATTTTGAATTATCGATAACAAATATCGCTAAGCTGATTAGTTTGCTATTTAGTTAATAGCAAAAGGAGCACTAAGCTTGAAAGTTGGAATGGTAACTCTAAAACTTCTGGTTGAGGTAAAGTTTACCATGTTGAAATAGCCTTTCATTGCTCCAATAGGAGATGAAAGTAAACAGCCAGAAGAATAAGTATAACTCTCGCCTGGTTTTATAACAGGTTTTTTTCCAATTACGCCTTCGCCATCTACAACTTCAAGGTTGTTGAGTGCATCGTAAATTTCCCAATGACGTGTAGTTAATTGTACTGAATCTTTACTTTGGTTTTCAATGGTAACACGATACGAAAAGGCAAAATGAATCTTGTAGTTTTTGAAGTATGTACCTTCAAAACTAGTTAAAACAGAAATTTTTATGCCTCTCGTAATTTGACTTACCATAATTTAAAACAACATTACTGATATTGTTAATAGAACCAAAACAGCTAGTAATGAAATGGGAATAAACAATATGTTCAAAAGTAGGAATTTAAAAATTGTTTTCCAATTACTATTTTGATAAAAATTTCTTAAAGATTTATAGAGATAAAAAGGGAATAAAATAGAAAAACTCACTCCAAGTAAAATTTCTGAAATATCTGTAGAAATAAATCCAATTATTTCGAATAAAATTAAACAGATAAACATGAATGAATAAAAGTTGTATGTGAAGACTAAGTGGTCAGTGTAGTTTAATGTTTTGTTGTAAAAAGTAATCCAAAAAATAATAGCAATAAAAGGTATTGATAGAAAAATCAGAAAAGGTAATTTACCCAAAATATAATCCCCAATTTCTCTAACCACGTCATTTGATTTTAAATTCTGAGCTTTTTCATAGATATATCGGTTAATATTATTGTTTTCATACCCTAACTTTTTTAAAGCCATTTCGGGAGTTTCGTTCGGATTTTTTAAATTATAATTTCTAAATGTGGTAATTCGTAAATTTAGATGATTTAAGTTTTTAGGATCTTTTAATTCACTTGCTTTGTAAATTGAATCTCTATGAAATTGTTTTACTGTTTTTTTATCAACTTCTTTTATACTTGTAGCATGAATTTTATTGTAATCTGTTTTTATACTATCGCCTTTATTTAATTCTGTTTTAGATTTTTCGTTAGGATTATTGTTAAACCTTGAGCTAATATCCATTACAATAAAAAGTATAATTGAAATACTTAAAAACAATCGAAAAGGATTGGCATGATGATTTCTTTTTCCTTCTGAAAATTCACGAGCAGCAATTCCAGGTTTTGTGAAAAGTGTAACAAAAGTATTTCTAAGTCTAGAATCATAAGCATAAAAATTAGCAAAAAACTCTTCAATAAAGTCTTTGATATCTAATTTTTTTGTTGAATTTAATTGCCCGCAAGCATGACAATATTTTTCACTTACATCAAGAGGGGTTTCGCAATTTATGCATTTTTCTCCTCTGTATTTTACTTCTTTTCTTTTCATTTAATTTTGAATATTCAAACTATTAGTAATGGCTATTCCGATTACTCTGTGATATCTGTCGTTATTTCCTTTATAGTATACAATAACCGAATATAAATTATCCGTTTCAAAATGATTTCCATCTATAGCATTTTCATAGTCAGTTTTTCCGTCTTTATCTGTTAAAATGTATTGGTAATTGGTAAATCCTTGTTTAATTAAAAGGGCTTTTTCGTATAGTCCTGTTTTTTTATTAAAATCCATTTTGTAATCATCTGACAAGCTGTAGTTGTTAAACATACCATTGATGAAGATTTTTTTATCATTTAAAAAAGGCATGTCAAGAGTAAAGTAAATCCAAGAATAATCGGCTTGAATGGCTGGTTTTTCTGTGTTTATGTTGTCTATAAAAAAATTACCATTTATGTCTGGAAAATAAGTGTAAATTTTATTTTTTCTAGATTGATTTGTATATAGATAAGTATTGTATAAATTTTCACCCGAGGTAACTTTAGCTACAGTATTATTTGTTGCTCTAATTATTTTGTTGTCAATTGTATAAAATTCATTTCCTCCCCAAAATTGAGTTTCCTTATTGTATCGGTAAATTAATTCGGTTCCTAATGTATATTGCGGTTTTATATTTAATATTTCATTTTTCCAATTAGCATTTTGTATCAATGAAACTTTTACATTTTCTATTGGATTTTGTAATATTTGATTTCCATAATTTATTGATAATTCAACGTTGTGTTTTCCTGCTCTATTTTCAAAATCACGAGTTCTTTTAATGGTGATTTTTGGGTTAACCAGCTCTTCATAAATTATAAATCTTCTGGTAAAAAGAATTTCATTTTCATCATTTAAAATGGAAATTAAATAATTTCCACTCTTTGTGATTTGGTTAAATTGATTTGGAA
This sequence comes from Flavobacterium sp. UBA6203, assembly GCA_002421645.1. Next base: position 18,131 of record DIST01000020.1, on the reverse strand, counting down.
ATTTTTGAGTGTAATGGGAATAAAGTTGTAGTGTATTGAATGAGTTTTCGTATGTAATAATTCTTTGATTGTCCATACCATTTAGATACTCGTTTTTAGCTAAATTAGTTGGTTCAGACCAATCATAATTGTATTGAGTTATTGTATAATAGTAGTCTGATTCATCTGCATACAAGTCATCAAATTGAAATTCAAAATGATCGCCTAATTTAAAATAAGGGACAACATTTTTTTGATTTTGAACGAAAGATATCGTTTTGATGTTGAATGGAGGTTCTTGCTCAATTCCGGGTTGACTATATATAAAATAGTTTGATATTAGGCTAATTAATACTATTATTTTGTTCATTTTTACTAATATAAATGTGTAAATGTAGCAAAACTTTTAAAATTATTTGAATTGAAATAAATTAAATCAATCCATTTAATTTAGAATTATTATAAATAAATCAAATCTCGGGCTTTATTTTTGGTAAGCTGTTAGGTATTTGATTAAATTTGCACGTTTTATAGTAAAATTTTTAACAACTCATATCTTCAAAAATATGTCAAAAGACATTCGAATTAAAAAAGGTTTAGACCTTAAGTTGAAGGGTGAAGCGGCTCACAAAGTGGCTGAAGTAACTCGCTCGAAAGTCTATGCTGTTAAGCCTTCTGACTTCCACGGAGTAACTCCTAAGATGGTCGTAAAAGAAGGTGATAACGTAAAAGCAGGAGAAGTTATTTTCTATTCTAAATCGGATGAGAAAGTAAAATTTGTATCTCCTGTAAGTGGAAAAATCCAAGAAATCAAACGCGGAGAAAAAAGAGTTATACTTGAAATTCTTATTGCTGCTGATTCTCAAGATGTTTTCGTAGAGCATAGCAAGAAAAATCCAAATGATTTATCAACTGAAGAAGTAAAAGAACATTTGTTAGCTTCTGGATGTTGGCCATTTATCAATCAACGTCCATATGATGTGATTGCTAATTCAGCCGATTCTCCAAAAGCTATTTTTATTTCTGCTTATGCAACGGCTCCTTTAGCGGCTGATGTTGATTTTGTTTTAGAGAACAAACTTGAAGCTTTTCAAGCTGGAGTTGATGCTTTAGCAAAACTTACTACTGGAAAAGTTCATTTGTCTTTTAAAGGTAAAGGGAAATCGATTTTTAGTGATGTTAAAGGTGTGGCATTACATAGAGTTCATGGTCCGCATCCTGCAGGAAATGTTGGGGTTCAAATTGAGAAAATTGACCCAATTAGCTCAGGAGAAAGAGTTTGGACAGTTACTCCTCAAGATGTAGCTATCATTGGAGAATTATTCTTAACAGGTAAATTGAACTTAACAAGAACTATTGCTTTAGCAGGTTCTGAAGTTAAAGAGCCTCAATATTACAACGTTGTTGCTGGTGCTTCTGTTGCTGATGTAGTTGCAAATAATATCAAAGGAGATAATGTTAGAATTATTTCTGGTGATGTTTTAACAGGTAAGAAAGTTTCTTCTAATGGTTTTTTAGGTTTCTACAGTAATGTAGTAACGGTAATTCCAGAAGGAAATACATACAGAATGTTTGGTTGGATGCCATTTGCATCTCCAAGTATTCACAGTGCATCAAGAACAGGATTGTCTTGGTTGATGCCTGGAAAAAAATATGCGCCAAACACTAATTTAAATGGTGAAGAAAGAGCTTTAGTAGTAACTGGAGAGATGGAAGCGGTTATGCCGATGGATATTTATCCAATGCAATTGTTAAAAGCTTGTTTGGCTAGCGATATCGATAAAATGGAAAGCTTAGGAATTTATGAAGTAGCTCCAGAAGATTTTGCTTTAATTGATTATACTAACACATCTAAATTGGAAGCTCAAGAAATAATTCGTCAGGCTCTTGATTTAATGATAAAAGAAGTAGGATAATAGCTATGAAGTTTTTAAGAGATAAAATCGACCAAATTAAAAAGCCTTTTGAGAAAGGGCAAAAATTTGAAAAATTCGCTCCTGCTATCAATGCGTTAGATACATTTTTATATGTACCTAATCATACAACTAAGCATGGTGCGCACATTAGAGATGCTGTGGATTTAAAAAGAACCATGATTACTGTGGTTTTAGCTTTAGTTCCAGCATTGATATTCGGAATTTATAATGCAGGTTACCAACACTTCATCCAAATTGAAGGATCAGATATGTCATTTGGTAACTTGTTTTTCCACGGATTATGGAAAGTATTACCAATGATTATTGTATCGTATGCAGTAGGGTTAGGGATTGAATTTGCTTTCGCAATCTTTAGAGGTCACGAAGTAAACGAAGGATATTTGGTATCTGGGCTTTTAATTCCAATGGTTATGCCAGTAGATTTGCCTTTGTGGATGTTAGCTATTGCTGTTGCTTTCGCAGTAGTAATTGGTAAAGAAGCTTTTGGAGGCACGGGTATGAATATTTTTAACCCGGCTTTATTAGCTCGTGCATTTGCATTCTTTGCTTATCCTACATTTATGTCGGGAGATAAAATTTGGGTTAGTGATGCTACTACCATTGATGGTGTATCAGGTGAAACAATTTTAGGTTCATTAGCACAAGGAAAAGAAGTAGCGTATTCAACTATGGATATGTTCTTAGGATTTATTCCAGGTTCTGTTGGTGAAACATCTACTTTGGCTATTTTAATTGGTGCATTTGTATTAATTGCAACTGGAGTAGGTAGTTGGAAAATTATGGTTTCAGGAGTTGTTGGAGCAGCATTAACAGCAATGATGTTTAATGCAGTTGGCTTAACAGCTCTTATGAACTTTGATTGGATGAATCACTTAGTAGTTGGAGGTTTTGCTTTTGGTATTGTATTCATGGCAACGGATCCAGTTTCTGCGGCTCAAACCGATAAAGGAAAAATCATCTACGGTTTATTGATTGGATTCTTTAGTATTTTAATTAGAGTTTTCAATCCAGCGTATCCAGAAGGAGTTATGTTAGCTATTTTATTAATGAACACTTTAGCGCCAACTATCGATTATTTCGTTGTTAACGGAAACATTGCTAAGAGAAAGAAAAGATTGGCTAAGTCTAAACAATTAAAATCTGCATAGTCATGAATAGAGAAAGTAACGGATATACATTTTTGTTTGCGACTGTAATGGTTGTGTTAGTGGCTTCTGCATTAGCATTTGCGGCTACGGCACTTAAGCCTGATCAAGAGGCAAACATTAAGAAAGAGAAAATGCAGTACATTCTAAAATCGTTTGGAGTAGCTGTTGATAGAAATGCTTCAGAAGAAGCGTACAAAAAGCACATCATTAGTGAAGTGGTTTTTGATGAAAACGGAAACGAAATCAGTAAAAATGCTTTTACAGTTGATATCGCCAAAGAAAAAGGGAAATTTCCAATTTTCAATGCTGAAAAAGATGGTAAAAAGTTCTATGTTATTCCAGTTAGAGGAATGGGATTATGGGATGCTATCTGGGGTTATGTTTCGGTTGACGAGAATTTAAAAGTAGATGGTATCGTATTTGACCACAAAGGTGAGACACCTGGTTTAGGTGGTGAAATCACACAAGATTATTTCCAAAAACGTTTCGTTGGAGAAAGCGTTTTCGATGCAAATGGAAATCTTCAAGGGTTAAAAGTAGTTAAAGGTTACGCTGGAGGTGATAATAAAGCTGATGGTGAAGTTGATGCAATTTCTGGTGCTACTTTAACGGGTAATGGTGTAACCGAGATGTTAATTAGAGGTTTAAAACCATATGAAAAATATTTAAAATCTAATAAAAAATAATCGTCATGGCAGAAAACAACAAAGAAGGATTATTTTCAAAAAGTAATATTAAATTAATTACGAATCCATTTAATGACGATAACCCAGTAACCGTTCAGGTATTAGGTATTTGTTCAGCTTTAGCGGTAACAGTTCAAATGAAAAATGCCTTTGTAATGGCACTTTCGGTAACAGCGGTTGTTGCATTAAGTAACGTTATTGTGTCTTTAATTAGAAACTTAATTCCAAATCGTATTCGAATTATTGTTCAGTTAGTAGTTGTAGCTTTATTGGTAATTTTAGTAGACCAAATATTAAAAGCTTATGCGTACGACGTAAGTAAGCAATTATCGGTATTCGTTGGATTAATTATTACAAACTGTATTGTTATGGGACGTTTAGAAGCTTTCGCTTTAGGTAACGGTCCTTGGAAATCATTTTTAGATGGTATTGGTAACGGATTAGGATATGGAATTATCTTAATGATTGTTGCATTCTTCAGAGAATTATTAGGTTCTGGAAAAATTTTCGGAATTGAAATCTTAGGAAATGCAGTAGATAAAACCGGAGCATATGCACACGGATATGTAAATAATGGTTTTATGTTATTAGCACCAATGGCTCTTATTACAGTAGGTATTGTTATCTGGGTACAAAGAGGTATCAACAAAAAATTAATTGAGAAAAAATAATAGCTATGTTTGAATATATCAATATATTTTTAAAATCCATGTTCATTGATAACATGGTGTTTGCATACTTCTTAGGAATGTGTTCATTCTTGGCTGTATCTAAAAAAGTATCAACTGCTATTGGATTAGGAATTGCTGTAACTTTCGTTCAAGTAATTACGGTTCCTTTAAACTATTTAATTTATAAATATGTTTTAGAGGCAGGTGCTTTATCTTGGTTAGACCCATCTTTAAAAACGATGGATTTAAGTTTCTTAAATCTTATCATCTTTATTGCAGTAGTTGCAACATTAGTTCAATTAGTAGAAATGATTGTTGAGAAATTCTCTCCATCATTATATAACTCATTGGGTATTTTCTTACCACTTATTGCTGTTAACTGTGCTATTTTAGGGGGTTCATTATTTATGCAATTACGTGTAGATACTGGTGCTTATCAAAATATTGGTCACGTTGTTACTTTCGGTTTTTCATCTGGTTTAGGTTGGATGATTGCAATTGTAGCAATGGCTGCAATTCGTGAGAAAATGGAATATTCTAATGTTTTAGCTCCATTAAGAGGTTTAGGTATTACTTTTATCTTAACAGGTTTAATGGCTGTAGGTTTTATGAGTTTTGGTGGTATTGATCTTAACGCATTAAACAAAAAGCCTGAGACTAAAGTTGAAACTCCAGCCCCTGCAGTTGTTGAAACTCCAGTTGTAGATTCAGTTCAAGTAGCTGTAGATTCTGTAAAAGTAGATTCAACTCAAGTAGTTAAATAATAGTATAACATTAAAAATTGAAATTATGTTTGAATTAATTACATATTCGATTTTAGCTTTCTTAGCGCTAATTTTACTAATGGTGTTTATGCTATTATATGCAAAATCTAAATTAGTAAACTCAGGTGCTGTAAAGATTAAAATTAACGGTGAAAACGAAATTGAAGTAGGTGGAGGTAGTACACTTTTAACTACTTTAGGTAATAATAAAATCTTCTTACCATCAGCTTGTGGTGGTGGTGGTTCTTGTTTGCAATGTAAATGTAAAGTATTAGATGGAGGTGGAGAACCTTTGCCAACAGAAATACCTAACTTTACTCGTAAAGAATTAGCAGAAGGATGGAGATTAGGGTGTCAAGTTAAAGTAAAACAAGACATGGTAATTGAAGTGCCAGAAGAAATTTTTGGTATCAAAAAATTCGAAGCAAAAGTATATTCTAACTACAATGTAGCTTCTTTTATTAAAGAATTTATTGTTGAGTTACCAGAAGATATGCACTACGAAGCAGGAGGTTATATCCAAATTGAAATCCCAGCTTGTGAAGTGAAATTTACAGATATTGATATTACAGCTCACCCAGTTGAACATCCAGGTGAACCTGATAAATTCCAAGTAGAGTGGGATAAGTTTAAATTATGGCCATTAGTTATGAAAAATAACGAATTGGTTGAAAGAGCTTACTCTATGGCTTCTTACCCAGCTGAAGGAAGAAAAATCATGTTGAACGTTCGTATTGCAACTCCTCCATTTGATAGAGCTACAAACGATTGGATGAAAGTAAATCCTGGTGTTGCTTCTTCATACGTTTTCTCAAGAAAAGCTGGAGATACTGTAACCGTTTCAGGACCTTACGGAGAATTCTTTATCAACGAATCTGAAGCAGAAATGTTGTATGTAGGTGGTGGAGCTGGTATGGCGCCAATGCGTTCTCACTTATACCACTTATTCCGTACAGTTAAAACGGGAAGAAAAGTTACGTATTGGTACGGAGGTCGTTCTAAACGTGAGTTGTTCTATGTAGATCACTTTAGAGCTTTAGAAAAAGATTTCCCTAACTTCAAATTCCATATCGCGTTATCTGAACCTTTACCAGAAGATAACTGGAAAGTAAAAGATGGACCAAATGGAGAAGGTGATGGTTTTGTAGGATTTATTCATAACGTAGTTATTGATAATCACTTGAAATTACATGATTCACCAGAAGATATCGAATTCTATTTCTGTGGACCACCTATGATGAATCAAGCCGTTGTTAAAATGTGTGATGATTGGGGTGTGCCTAAAGAAAATGTTCGTTTCGACGACTTTGGAGGTTAATCCAAAAATTATATATCAAAACCGATTCAGAAATGAGTCGGTTTTTTTATTTTTTAGAGAAAAATATATTAGAATTTTATTACATTGCGCTCAAATTTGTTCCCTAACTTATTTATAATGAAAAAACCCTACTTATTTTTATTTCTTCTTATTACAATATTTGCCAAAGCTCAAATTGAACAAAAAAAGCAAGTGAAATTAACAGAACATAACAAAGAGTCTGTTCGTCGATTTGGAGTAATAAGATGTTTGTCAACTGAAGCCGATTCTTTAAGTAGAATCAAGTATCCAAAAAGAGGTACTATTAATGAATTTGAAGATTGGTTAGCTCCAAAAATTATTGAATATAAAAGACAAGTTGCAAATGGTACTTTGAATAGAGCAACTGTATTAACAATTCCTGTTGTTGTGCATGTTATTCATAATGGAGATGCTCTTGGAATTGGAGAGAATATTAGCGATGCTCAAGTATTGTCTCAGATTCGAGTGTTAAATGAAGATTTTAGACGCATGTTGGGTACACCTGGATATAACACTAATCCATTAGGTGCTGATATTGAAATTGAATTTTGTATGGCTCAAACTGCTCCTAATGGTGCCGCAACAAATGGTATTGATCGAGTAAATACTGGTGTGGCTAGTTATACTTCTATGGCTGCAACTGACGCTATGAAAACTACTACCATTTGGGATCCAACACAATATTTAAATATGTGGTCGGTTCGCTTTGGCGGAGGAATGGCAGGGACTTTAGGTTATGCACAATTTCCTGATAGTTCTGGATTAGCAGGTTTAGCCGCTAGTGGAGGTGCTGCCAATACTGATGGTGTTGTTTCTTCATTTGATGCTTTTGGCTCACAAGCTTATGCTGCTGGAACTTATAACCCAACTTATAATCTGGGGAGAACGATGACTCATGAAGTGGGACATTGGATGGGATTACGACATATATGGGGTGATGGAAATTGCAGTGTAGATGATTTTTGTGCAGATACGCCTGGTTCTGATGCTGCTAATTTTGGATGTCCAAACACAAATAGTTGTGTTGATCCGGCTCCAGATCCAAGAGATATGGTTGAAAATTACATGGATTATACCGATGATGCATGTATGAATATTTTTACCCAAGATCAAAAGACAAGAATTAGAACTGTTTTTAATGTTTCACCAAGAAGAATGGAATTGGCAAATTCAACAAAATGTCAACCTCCAGCACCTATAATTGGATTTATTTTAGATGAAACTACAATTACAGAAGGAACGGATTGTGGTTATCAGGATGTAGTTCTTTCTTTAGGAATTCAAAAAGCACCTTCAGCTAATGCTACGGTTTCATTTACAACTTCTGGTTCAGCGACTTTAGGTCTTGATTTTGATATTTTTCCATCATCTGTAGTTTTTAATGCTGGTTCTACTGCTTCGCAAACTGTAACGGTAAGAATATTTAATGATGGGGTAGTTGAATCTTTAGAAAACGTATTAATTGGATTAACAATTACTACTTCTGGTGATGCTATTTTAACAACAGGTATTTTAAAAGATCATTTAATTACAATAAATGATAATGATTATGCACCAACACCATCTGTAACTGTAGATATCATTAATGCTGATTTTAATACTGGATTTAATGGTTTTACTTCTACTGGAAATGCGGGTTCTGATTTATTTTCATTAGGTACGACAGCTACTGCATCTAGTACATTTTGGAATCTTCAAAACACAAACAATACTCAATTTGCATTTACTAATGATGATAGATGTAATTGTAACAAAAATAATGATATGCTAATTTCTCCTGTGTTCAGCCTTGCAGGTTATACAAATGCAACATTAACTTTTGATCATGCGTTTGCAGATGTTGCAGCAGCTGAAGTTGGTGAAGTTAGAATTTCTACAAACGGAGGAGCTACTTGGACAACAATTCAAAACTTAACTAATACTAGTACAACTACAGGTAGTGGTATTTATTTTACACCTTGGGTAACTGGAAATACAATTAATTTAGCCGCTTATTTAGGACAAACTAATTTAAGAATTGCCTTCCGTTACAGAGATGGTGCTGGATGGAATTACGGTATGGCAGTTGATAATGTAAGAGTGTTTTCTAGTACAGTGGCAGTTATTCAAGAAGCTGTAAATAGTTCAAACAAGGACAATGTCCTTCTTAGAGGTAATGAAACTGTAAATTGGTATGACCCAGCTACTAATAATGTTATGGGTACTATTCAAAATGCTTCAACTTTTGATTACGGATGTACAACTGTAGAAGTAGATAGAAGTCAAGTTTCACTTGGAGGAGCAACGGGTCCTTTTATTGATGCTATTATTGCTAATCATATTTTAGCTAAAACTTTTTATGTTAATCCTACAAATGATACTTCGTCGGGTAATTATACGGTTTCTTTTTATTATACTAATGCCGAAGTTACAGCTTGGGAATTAGCAACAGGTAAATCTAGAACTGAATTACACGTAATTAAAGTTGTAGATAACTCAATTAGTCTTGTGAATGATACAAACTTTAGTAGTTACACTATTGAGGAGATACCAGTAACAATATTAGCTTTTGGATCAGATGTTATTTTTCAAGCTACTTTTTCAACAAATTTAAGAGGTGGTTATGCCATTGGACCAAAATCACAAATAAATTGTGGGGATGTTATTACAACTTGGAATGGTTCAGCTTGGTCAAATGGAAATCCTAACAAACAAATTGCCGTTATTGTTAATGGAAATTATGATACTAGTCTAAATGGAAGTTTTGAATGTTGTAGTTTAGTTGTTAACTCAGGAATTGATTTTAATATTAAATCAAATGATTACATTTTAGTTGTAAATGAAGTTACAAATAATGGTATTTTTTCAATTTCTAATAACGGTTCATTAATTCAAGAAAATGATTTAGCAGTTAATTCAGGAAATATTTCATATGAGCGAATTGCATCCGTTAAATTACAAGATTATGTGTATTGGTCTTCGCCAATTTCAGGTTTTCAAGTAAATAATATATCTCCATTAACACCTTCAAGTTACTATTGGACTTGGAATCCAACAATTTTGAATTCAAATTCTGGACAAGGTAATTGGGTTAATACACCATCTTCTATTATGAGTCCAGGAGTTGGATATATTGTAAGAGCACCTAATGGTTTTAGTAATTCGGTTAATCAAAATTGGGTGGTTAATTTTAGTAATGGAGTTCCCAATAATGGTATTTATACTCCAGTAATTTCTAGAGGTAATAATACGAATTCGGGCTTTACTAGTCCAAGTGGAGTTACCTTAACAGATACAGATGATAACTGGAATTTAATTGGTAATCCTTATCCCTCATCAATTGGAATAAACGCTTTTTTAAGTGCAAATTCAGATATTGATGGTTTTGTTCGCTTGTGGACACATAGTACTTTGCCAACCAATTTGAATTCAGGTTCGTTTTATGGTAATTTCAGCTCCAACTATGCTGCGTCAGATTATATAACCATTAATGGAGCTGGAGCAACTAGCGGTCCTGGTACATTAAGTGTAATTGGTGGCGGACAGTCATTCTTTGTATTAATGAATCCAGGGTTATCAGCTACAAGCACAGTAGTGTTTAATAATGCTATGAGAGATAAGTTGTTTTCAAATAGTCAGTTTTATAGAACTACTAATGCAACAAACGAGATTGAAAATCATAGAATTTGGTTAGATTTAGTAAGTGCTAACGAAACCTCAAGAACATTAATTTCCTATAATGATAGAGCTACAAATGGAAGAGATAGATTGTATGATGCTATTACAAATTACAGAAATTCCCAAGCAATTTATACCTTGTTAGAAAGTGAACCAATGATAATTCAAGGAAAAGCTTTGCCATTCATAGATGAAGATGTAATTGCATTAGGAGTTAAAATTCCATCAAATGGTCAGTTTACCATTGCAATTGGAGCTTTAGATGGTTTATTTATAAATCAAAATATTTACTTGAAAGATAAGTTGAATAATAATATTCATGATTTAAAAATTTCTCCTTATAGCTTTAATGCAGATGCTGGAATTTTAAATAATAGATTTGAAATCATATACAAAAATGAGGTTTTAGGTAATGAGGATTTTATTAGTACTTCGGTTTCCATTTATGTAGAATCCAATAGTATTAATATCACTTCAAAGGATGAAATTGAAGAAGTATATGTGTTTGATGTTTTGGGACGAAAATTATATGAAAATAAGTCAATTTTAAATTCAAGCTTTGCTTTGCCGTTATTAAATTCAAACAATCAAGCTTTGATAGTGAAAGTAAAACTTAAAAATGGTCAAATTCATACTCAAAAAATCATTTTATAATTTAGTTTAAGAGAATATCAAAACCGATTCAGAAATGAGTCGGTTTTTTTATGATTGAATGTGAAATTGTTTATTTTTGGAATTATTTAATTAAGTTATATTAATAAGAATGAAAGATTTTTTGATAAAAAATAGTCTTACAATTATTGGTTTCTCATTAATATTTGGATTAATTATTCATGGTTATACAGGATATTTAGATGGGAAAAAATATTTTGATGAAGGTGAAACATTGTATACAGTTGGTGAGGTAGTTAATTATGATTATACCAAAAAAAGGTTCAATGTTTATTATACCTATTTGCGTAATGGTGTTCTTATTAATGATATTTCTATTGCTAATAATGCAGCTAATAATTCTGTTTATCGTAAGCATATATCCAATGTTGACAAAATGAAAAATCTTGTAATTGGTAAAAAGTTTTTTGTAAAATTTAGTGTTGAAAAACCAGAATATGCTGAAATTTATTTTAATCTTCCAGTTCATGAAGAGTTTCAATACGAAGAAGGTCAAACTTGGAAAAAGCCACTTAAAAGAGCTGTTGCAAAATTGGATGTGTATGGTAATTATAGATAAAAATAATTTTAAAACCGATTCAGAAATGAGTCGGTTTTTTTATGCTTTCAAATAGAATAACTACCTTTGCATCATGGAACCATTATCACTACAAGACTTACATCATTTGGCCATGAATCACGTGGGAAAAGAACTCGAAAAACAAGGATTTGAGTTCATTGCCATTAACAGTCAATTGAAAAAACATCCACAATTTGTTTGTGTTGATAAACCAACGAATACCTTGCATTTTGTAATGGTACAAGCGGTAACTTATCCAGATAATCCTGCGGAATACGATGTGGTTTTTATGGAAACGTTTATAAATCATGCCAAAGAGAAAAAAGCTAAAGTATTGTATGCAGGAGTTGGTTTTGCCAACGCAGAAGATTTCGAAAAACCGATTTTAAAGAATCAAGATTATATTTTACATTATGAAGGAATTAAAGAGATTTTGTAGTTTTCTAATTGTAGCAATTTTATTTACTTCATGTGATAAAAGAGTTGATTTTTATACCATTCAAGGCGAAGCACAAGGAAGTACGTATGCTATAAAATACATTTCAACGGAAGAAAAAGTAACTAAAAATCAAATTGATTCGTTGTTAACAGCTTTCGATTTATCGCTTTCAACATACCGACCAGATTCTAAAATTTCTAAAATAAACGCTGGAGATTCAACTGTTGTAGTAGATGGTTTTTTTACAGAAACATTCCAACTTTCAAATCAAATTTATAAAGAAACAAATGGTTTATTCGACCCAACAATTGGTGTTTTAGTGAACGCATACGGTTTTGGTCCCAATAAAAAACATCAAGATTTAGCTCCAAAACAAATCGATAGTTTGTTGCAATTTGTAGGTTTTGATAAGATAGCTTTAAATTCAAACAAGACCATTTCAAAAAAGTATAAAGAAACTTTTATCGATTTTAATGCAATTGCTCAAGGATATTCGGTAGATGTTGTAGTGAATTATTTAAAATCAAAAGGAATTGAAAATGCCATTGTAGAAATTGGAGGTGAATTATTCGCTTTAGGAAAAAACACGATTGACAATAAGAATTGGGTAGTTGGAATCGACGATCCATTACAAAAACCAGAAGAGCGCACTTTAATTGCCAAAGTGAATTTAGAAAACTTAGGCATGGCAACTTCTGGTAATTATCGCAAAGTAATGATTGATGAAAAAACAGGAGAAAAATTTGTTCACATCATCAATCCTAAAACAGGTTTGGCTCAAAAAAATAATGTATTAAGTGCTACCGTTTTGTCAAAATCATCAGGTCTTTCTGATGGCTATGCTACTGCTTTTATGTTAATGAGTTTAGAAGAAAGTAAAGCTTTTTTACAAAAATACCCTGAGTTACATGTAATGCTTTTGTATTCAGATTCCAATAATAAGATGCAACAATTTACAACAGAAAATTTCAAATCTTTAATTAAAGAGTAATAAAGAAAAAGGCTTTCACATTGAAAGCCTTTTTCTTTATTTATAACAAACCGGAATAATTTCTCCTTTTGCTAAACAATATTTTTCTACTAATTCAGGCGCAATTGTTTTGGTATAGTCTACCTCCTCAACTTTAAAACCAATACTTCTTAGTTTGTTAAAATAATCTCTTCCATAAACCCTAACGTGATCGTATTGTCCGAAGATTTTCGCTCTTTCTTTTGGGTCGGTAATCGAATCATCTGCAAAAGTAGTCGCTCTTGATAAGTCTTGTGGAATTTGAAAGATTCCTATTCCCCCAGGTTTTAAAACGCGATATAATTCTTGCATCGCTTTTGTGTCATCTGGAATATGTTCCAAAACGTGATTACATAAAATCATATCATATGAATTATCTTCAAAAGGCAAATTACATATATCTGCTTTTACATCAGCCAAAGGTGAAAACAAATCGGTAGTGGTATAATCTAAATTTGTTTGTTTTTTGAAACGCTTGTAAAATTCTTGCTCAGGAGCAAAGTGTAATACCTTTTTTGGAGCTTTGAAAAAATCCGTTTCGTTTTGTAAATACAACCACAACAAACGATGTCTTTCCAATGAAAGTGTACTTGGAGATAAAACGTTGTTGCGTTGTGTTCCATATCCATAAGGTAAAAAAATACGAAAGCTTTTTCCATCAATAGGATCTGTAAAACGACTTCCTTTTAATAAAAAAGCTAAAATCGGACGCACCACAATACTCAAACGAATCAATATTGGGCGAGGGATTGTATTTAGTATAAGTTTAAAAAGTTTTTTCATTATAAAACTAAAGGTTTTTGTCTCAATCCATCTTCTTCATTACTTACAATTCCTAAAGCTTCATAGATATAGGCAAAAGTAGATAACAATTCGGGTTTACCGTCAACGATTGCTACATCGTGTTCAAAATGAGCACTAGGTTTTCCGTCAGCTGTGGTAATAGTCCATCCATCTTTATGTTGTTTTATATTTTTCGTTCCCATGTTAATCATTGGTTCGATTGCTATGACCATTCCGTTGACTAATTTTTTTCCACGACCACGTTTTCCGTAATTTGGAACTTCTGGATCTTCGTGCATTTTTCTGCCTAAACCATGTCCGCATAATTCGCGAACTACTCCATAACCATGACCTTCACAATATTGTTGGATGGCATATCCAATGTCTTCAACACGATTTCCTACTTTGGTTTCACGAATTCCAACGTAAAGAGATTCCTTAGTAACTTGTAAAAGCTTTTTTGTTTCTGGAGCTACTTCGCCTACTTCAAAAGTATAAGCATGATCGCCATAAAAACCATTCTTAAAAGCGCCACAATCTACCGAAATAATATCGCCATCTTGTAACGGAACATTATTAGGAATTCCATGAACTACTTGTGTGTTTGGGCTCATACAAAGCGAATTAGGAAAGCCATACATCCCTAAAAATGCAGGTTCTGCTCCGTGAGAACGAAGAAAATCCTCTGCTAATTTATCTAAATACAATGTGGTTACGCCAGGTTTAATTTCTTTGGCAATCATTCCTAGTGTTTTAGAAACAATTAATGCACTTTCACGCATTAATTCAATTTCTTCTATGGTTTTAAGTACAATCATAATGCAAAATTTCCTAGCAAAAGTACGAATTCGTGTTTAATTATAAGTACATTTTAATCTTCATATAATAAACCGCAACTAATAATTTTAAAGATGTAATAAATTTCGCTATCAAAGTTCTAATCTAAAAATGAGAAATGTCATATTTTATCTCTAAATTAGAGCATAAATTTGTATCATAAATTTCATTAGGTATGGGAAAATATGTAACCGCAGCGGAAGCTGTACAAGTAGTAAAAAGCGGCGATAGGGTTTATGTTCAGGCGGCAGCTGCTACACCAACAATCTTAACAAAAGCTTTGTCTGATAGAGCTTCAGAGCTTAGGGATGTGGAAATCTGTCATTTACACACCGAAGGAGATGCTCCTTATGCTAATCCTGAATTGGCAGAAAGTTTTCATGTGAATTCTTTTTTTATAGGGGCTAATGTTCGTCACACTTTAAAAGCGGGAAATGGTTCTTACACCCCTGTTTTTTTGAGTGAATTGCCTTTGTTGTTTCGCAAAAATGTTGTAAAATTAGATGTGGCTTTCATTCATGTTTCACCTCCAGATAGTCATGGATATTGTTCTTTAGGGGTTTCGGTGGAAGCTTCTGTGGCAGCAATTGAAAATGCAAAAATTGTTGTGGCTCAGGTAAATCCTCAAATGCCAAGAACTTTTGGTGATGGAATTTTACACGTTTCCGAAATTGATTATTTAGTTGAAGTTAATTTACCAATTTTTGCCCATGATGTAGTTCCATTTACAGCTGAAGAAGAAAAAATCGGGACTTATGTAGCCTCTTTAATTGAAGATAAAAGTACCCTTCAAATGGGAATTGGTTCAATACCAAATGCAGCATTAAGTAAATTAACCAATCATAAAGATTTAGGGTTACACACTGAAATGTTTTCTGATGGGGTTATCGATTTAATTGAAAATGATGTAATTAATTGTAATTACAAAGGAACTTTAAGAGGAAGAGCCTTGGCAACATTTTTAATGGGTTCAAAACGATTATATGATTTTGTTGATGATAATCCATTTATTGAAATGAAAGAGTCTTCTATGGTTAATGATACCGCTAGAATTAGAAGAAACCCAAGAATGGTGGCAATTAATTCAGCTATCGAAGTAGATTTAACAGGTCAAGTTTGTGCCGATTCTATTGGAAGTACTATGTATTCTGGAGTTGGTGGCCAAATGGATTTTATTCGCGGAGCATCATTAAGTGAAGGAGGAAAAGCAATCATTGCCTTGCCTTCGATTACCAAGAGAGGGGAAAGTAGAATTGTGCCTTATTTGAAACAAGGTGCCGGAGTGGTAACAACGAGAGCTCATGCACATTATATCATTACCGAAAATGGTATTGCTGATTTGTATGGAAAAACTTTAAAACAAAGAATTGATGAATTAGTAAGAATTGCTCATCCTACACATCAAGAAGCTATTGAAAGAGCCTATTATGAAATGCCAGGATGTCATAAATAAAATAATAATTTGGGTTAGTATTAGAAAGACAATCGAAAGGTTGTCTTTCTTTTTGTAAAAAATTAGTATATAAATAATTCTGAATTAAAAAATATTTAAAAAAATAACCTTTTGATTTTGAACTTTTTATCTAAAAAAGCATTTTTTTGAAAATAAATCAAACTTTAACCTTTTAGCAACATTAAATAGTCTACCTTTGTAAGGAATTAAATTTTTCATAGATGAATATTTTTGTAGGAAGTCTTCCTTTCAGTGTAGAGGAAGCAGATTTAAGAGGTTATTTTGAAGAGTATGGAGCTGTAGAATCAGTTAAAATTATTTCTGATAAATTTACCGGAAGAAGTAAAGGATTTGGATTTGTTGAAATGGCTAATGATGCTGAGGCTCAAAAAGCAATCGATGAATTAAACGGTGGAACTATTGAAGGTAGAAAAATCGTAGTTAACAAATCTGAACCAAAACCAGAAGGAGAGAGAAGAAGCTTCGATCGTAATTCAGGTGGTAGAGGTGGTTATTCGAACAATAGAGATAACAACAGAGGTCGTTACTAATATTTTTTTGGATATAAAACGTAAAAGCCTTCGCATCGCGAAGGCTTTTTTTATTGTAGATTTGCCAATGTTTTATACAAACCTATAATGGTATTCAAATAGCGATTCTCGAGAGCAATTTCATTAATTTGTGAACTTACTAATGAATTTTCCCTAGAATTAATAACGAACAAAGAGCTTTCTCCCATTTCAAACAAACGATCTTCTGCCTTTAATAAGGTAGTAAAGTCTTTCACTAATCGGTTATTATATTCTCTTTGTTTTTCTAAAGAGGCAATTTCTTGTTGTTGCGATTTTATCTTGTTTTCTAAACTTTTTCGCTCAAATTGTAATCCAAATTCGGAGTCTTGAATTTTAATATTGGCTAATTTTACTCCAGCTCTTTCTTTTCTTAAAAAAAGCGGAAAAGAGAAATTTACCCCAATTTTATAATCTTCAAAGCGATAATTATCAATATAACTTGGTTCGGATAAATAATTATAACTTACATCAAGTTTGGGTAAAAGAGCGTTGGCTTTTAGTTTTTTGTCTACTTTAAGCATCGCAATTTTAGCGTCTAAAGCTTTTATTTTCGGATGATTGTTTAAGTCAATTGGGTTTAATTCGTTTATTTGTAAAACTTCTTTTATCGTTTTTGACAATGTAATTTCAGGTATTAAATCATCTTTTAATTCTAAAGGAATATTATTTTCTAACCATAAAAAGTTCGATAATTCTAGCTTCGCCTTAATAAGTTTTAATTTAGCATCTTCTAAGTTTAACAATCTGGTTTTTACAACAATTCCGGCTTCGATGCTGTCAATTGCTGGTTTGTCACCTTCTGAAATTAATTTTTCAACTCCTTTATATCGAGTTGTTGCATTAGCAAGATAGTTTTCATACAATTTTACTTCTTCAAAAGCTCTTTTCCAGTTTGCATAACTTACAGAAGCTTCATACAAAACTTCAATTGCTTGTAAATTGCGTTCGGCCGCATTTAAATTTTGTGCAATTTTTGCTTTTCTAATATCAGCCATTCGCTGATTAATGAATAACCCTTGACCAACAGGAACTGAAATTCCAAACGAAGTTAATCCGCTGTTTGGTAACGTGTTTTCTGGATTTACGTAAATTCCTTCAGAGTTGTCAAATCCTGCTTTTAGCTCAATTCCGTACCAAGTTGGAATTTTAAAACTGCTATTTAAAATAGAATAATATTGATTGTCTTTGAATTGTTTTTCATTGAAATCAACTTCAATTTTTGGATCAAAAGCACCTCGCGCTTGCATTAAATTAGCTTGCGCTTCGTTCAGTTTTAAATCGGCTTGTTTTACTAACGGATGATATTTTTTTACATAACCTAAAAATTCATTGTACGTGAATTCTGTTGGGTTATTTTGGCCAAATAAATTCATTGAACTACAAATGAAAATGAAGATATAAAAAAGTTTCGATTTCATTATTTTTTAGTGTTTACTGATGCAGGTTGGTAAAAATTAGGAGGAAATCCATTTAGAGTTCGCCAAATTTCAAACCAAATTGGCACATCGTCTAGCAATGCTAAAGTTTGAGTTCCAGCTCCAATGCTTAGTTGCTTTGGCCATTTTTTATCATTCGGGTCGGGCGCAATTAGTACTCGGTACTTTCCGTTTGGACTAATGAAATTTT
>DIST01000056.1:10888-12258 GCA_002421645.1 Flavobacterium sp. UBA6203 | reverse complement strand
AAAGTGATGAAGTTTTTGAGTCCATTTACCGTAATGTTAACCATTAACTTAGAACCTATTTATGGAATTATTTTAGCGCTTCTAATTTTTGATGATACAGAAGAAATGACACCTTTGTTTTATGTGGGAGCCTTATTAATTCTTATCACGGTTATTGCTAATGGAATTGTAAAAAGCAAGAAAAAGAAACAACTTATTACCGATTAATTTATTAAAGTTAATTGAAAATTTTATCTTTGTAACAACAAACACAAACCCTAATAAACCGATTATGGAATATTTAGATTTTGAATTACCAATTAAAGAGCTTGAAGACCAATTAGATAAATGTCAAATTATCGGTCAAGAGTCAGATGTAGATGTATCAAATACATGCAAGCAAATTGAGAAGAAATTAGAAGAAACTAAGAAAAAAATATACAAAAACCTTACCGCTTGGCAACGTGTTCAATTATCACGTCATCCAAACCGTCCGTACACATTGGAGCATATTACTAATATTACGAATGGAACGTTTTTAGAACTTTTTGGCGACAGAAATTTCAAAGACGATAAAGCCATGGTAGGGGGATTAGGTCAAATCAATGGTCAATCGTTTATGATTATTGGTCAGCAAAAAGGGATTAATACTAAAATGCGCCAATACAGAAACTTCGGGATGGCGAATCCAGAAGGATATCGTAAAGCATTGCGTTTAATGAAAATGGCAGAGAAATTTAATATTCCTGTATTAACATTAATTGATACCCCAGGAGCATATCCAGGTTTAGAAGCTGAAGAGCGAGGACAAGGAGAAGCTATTGCAAGAAATATTTTTGAAATGGCTCGTTTAAAAACACCAATTATTTCTGTAATCATTGGAGAAGGAGCTTCAGGTGGAGCATTAGGAATTGGAGTAGGAGATAGAGTATACATGTTAGAAAATACTTGGTATTCTGTAATTTCTCCAGAGTCATGTTCTTCCATCTTATGGAGAAGTTGGGAATATAAAGAACAAGCAGCCGAAGCTTTAAAATTAACTTCTTTCGATATGAAAAAACAAAAGTTAATCGACGATATCATTCCAGAACCTCTAGGTGGTGCTCATTATGATAAAGAAACTACTTTTAAATCGGTTGCCGAATATGTAACAAAAGCTTATAACGAATTAAAAGATTTATCAACAAAAGATTTAGTGGCAAAACGTATGGATAAATATAGCAAAATGGGTGAATTCAAAGAGTAGTCACTTATTTTCAAATTATAAAAAAAATCCGAAGCCACAAGTTTCGGATTTTTTTTGTCTTATTAACAAAATTTTGAAGTTATTAACAGCACAGTATTAAGAACTCGATTTAAAATTTTATAAAAAAAGAGTACCTTAGCAATAT
>DIST01000056.1:0-10681 GCA_002421645.1 Flavobacterium sp. UBA6203 | reverse complement strand
TTGAGTTTCATTCACGTATTATTCTACAAAAATACATTCAAAGAAGTTTGATTAAAATTTCTAATGAAATTATTGAAGAATCGTATGATGAATCTACAGATGTATTCGATTTACTAGACAAAGCCGAATCTAAATTATACGAAGTAACGCAAGGAAACATCAAACGAAGTTCTGAAACTGCTCAAAGTTTAGTAATTCAAGCTAAAAAACGAATTGAAGAAATTGCGGGGAAAGAAGGTTTGAGCGGAATCCCAACAGGTTTTCACGATTTGGATAAGTTAACTTCAGGATGGCAACCTTCAGATTTAATTATTGTGGCAGCACGTCCGGGTATGGGTAAAACGGCATTTACGTTATCGATGGCACGAAATATGGCCATTGATTATGGTGCGCCAGTAGCTTTTTTCTCACTAGAGATGTCTTCGGTTCAGTTGATTACACGTTTGATTTCTTCCGAAACAGGATTATCTTCCGAAAAATTAAGAACGGGTAAATTAGAAAAACACGAGTGGGAGCAATTGTCTATCAAAGTAAAAGACTTAGAAAAAGCGCCTTTGTTTATTGATGATACCCCATCACTATCGATTTTCGATTTACGTGCAAAAGCCAGACGTCTTTCTTCACAATACGGAATCAAAATGATTGTAATCGACTACCTTCAGTTGATGACAGCAGGAGGAAATGGAAAAGGTGGTGGAAATCGTGAACAAGAAATTTCAACTATTTCCCGAAATTTAAAAGCCTTAGCCAAAGAGTTGAACGTTCCTGTGATTGCACTTTCGCAGTTATCTCGTGCGGTAGAAACCCGTGGTTCAAGTAAACGTCCATTACTTTCCGATTTAAGGGAGTCAGGAGCAATTGAGCAAGATGCCGATATTGTATCGTTTATTTACCGTCCAGAATATTATAAAATTGACGAATGGGATGATGAAGAACGTTCACCAACACAAGGTCAAGCCGAATTTATTGTAGCAAAACACCGTAATGGAGGTTTAGATAATATTCGTTTAAAATTCATAGGAAGTTTAGGTAAGTTTGATAATTTAGATGATTTTGGTTCGCCTTTTGATGCCTTACCTTCAAAAATGAATCTTGATGATACGAATCCTTTCATCACACCTAATTTACCTACGCCTAATGAAGCTTTTGGAAGTGCAATGAATTCATTTGATGATGATTCTGACGTTCCTTTTTAAATGAGATGTATAATTAATAAAAAAAACAGACGATTCGTCTGTTTTTTTTATTAATTTTTTTACTACATTTATAACTCAATTATAAAAAACTTATTATGGCAGATTTTACAATTTCACTCGATGAAGCAAAAGCTTGGACAACTTCATGGAGAACCAATCCCCCGAAAGATTTAGCAAAAGGTCATTTAATCCCTGGCGATGCTCTTAGAGAATTATTAGCAACTGATGGAGTTGTGGATGTGAGAGCCTACATGGGGGTAGATGAAACCGGAACGCAAAAATTAGTGTATGTAGGCGTTGACGCAAATGGAAAAGACTTGATTAATGCAAACCATTTGATTTATGACTATACTACGCCTTGCCCTAAATGTTGCGATCCTTCAAGTCCTCTATTTACGCCTTAATTTTGTTAGATTCTAAATATTTATATTTTACGTCTGCATTATTATGCTTACTTTATCTTGTAGGTTTTTTCAAAAATGGAAAAGCTTACAAGATTTTTACTATTTATATAGTAGGTGTTTTAATCATCGATTACATTAGTTCCAATTTGTGGAAATGGTTTCGTATTTATAATGTATTCATGCATCATTTTTATGAATTATTTCAATTTGTAATACTGAGTTATTTCTATTCTCTACTATTAAAAACAAAAGCACAATTAATTTCGGTTTACGTTCTTTTAATTGTACTTCCTATTTTTTTATTATCAAGGTACTTATTAAATCCGTATTTGTTTCTAGAGTTTAATCTTTTAGAAACTTACTTAACAACGATGCCTCTGATTATTTATTCAAGTATGCATTTGTACAATAATCTTGGAGGAAAGACAGAATATTATATTATAAATATTGGACTGTTATTTTATTTATTTACAAGTACTTTTATTTTTTTAATATACAAGTTGGTTGTTATTTTAGAGTTCGATGAATTTAATGATATAATGATTGATATAAATATCATACTGCAATACATAAAATTTGGATTCTTCTTTTATCAATGGAAATTAATTTATTTTAATAAGAAATGAAAGAAATTAATTTAGAAAACAGCGAAATAATTCAAGTGTTTTTCTTTGTCTTACTTGCATTTATATCCATGTTTATGGTGCTAATTATGTTTTTCTATTTTTCAAGAAAGAAAATTGTAAAAATAGAAGTAGACAAGAAAAATTTGGAAATCGAACATCAAAAAGAGTTGTTGCATTCCATTTTGTTTGCTCAGGAAGAAGAACGCAAACGAATAGCACAAGATTTGCATGACGATATTAGTTCAAAACTAAATATAGTTTCCTTAAACAGTCATTTGCTTAAAACACCTAATTTAAATGAGGAAGAGCAAATGGAAATTACAAATAACATTATTGAATTAACTCAAAATGCCATTGAAAATTCGAGGCGTATAGCACACGATTTATTACCTCCAGTATTAGAAAAATTTGGACTTCATGCAGGTATTGAAGAATTAGTAGAAGAATTTAATAGCACTAAAATTGTTAAAGTTTCATTTGATAATCAAATTAATTTTGATACTTATCCTATTGAAAAACATTTACATATATTTCGAATCTTGCAAGAACTGTTAAATAATTCAGTACGTCATGGAAAAGCAACTGAAATTTCAATTCAATTCACTAACTTCGATGGCCAAAATAGCTGTACTTACATTGATAATGGTATCGGATTTGATAATTTAAGTGAAGAATATCAAAAAGGATTGGGAATGAAAAACATAGAAAGTAGAATAAACTTTTTAGGCGGTCAGTTTAGTTTTAATTCTCAACCTAATGAAGGTGTAATTATGGTGTTTAATTTTAAGTGATGAATAATAAAATTAAAATAATTTTAGCTGATGATGAGGAATTGTTCCGTAAAGGAATCTATTTCTTACTTAATCGCGAACCCAATATTGAAATTATTTATGAAACTTCAAATGGGAGCGACTTAATTGAACATTTAAAAACGACATCGCAACTTCCAGATATTATAATGATGGATTTAAAAATGCCTCTTTTAAATGGAGTGGAAGCCACAAAAATTATTCACAAAGACTTTTCTTCTATTAGAGTTATTGCACTTACAAGTTATAATACAAGGTCGTTCATAGCCAATATGATAAATGTAGGAGCTGCATCTTATTTGGTCAAAAGTGCTTCACCAACCGATATGATTAAAACGGTAAATGAAGTTGCTCAAAAAGGATTTTATTATAATGAAACCGTTATGGAAGTAATTCATCAAAATATAATCTCAAGCGTTTCTTCAAGAACTATTCTTGATGAGGATTTTTTAACGGAAAGAGAACGAGAAGTTTTAGAGTTAATCTGTAAGCAATACAGTTCGGTTGAAATAGGAGAGATGTTGAGTTTAAGTACCAGAACGGTTGACGGCCATAGAAATAATTTGTTAGTAAAAACAAATTCAAAAAATATGGCAGGATTGGTAATTTTTGCCATACAAAATAAAATAATAAACTTAGAAGACTCTAATAATATGGAGTCCTAAATGCATATTAAATCAATGAAATTAATAGTTTCTACAAAATTGAAAAACTAAAACAAAATACACTAGAATTGTTATTATCAATACGATATATCCAATTTTTTTTAATAATTTCATTTCTCTTGAGTTTAATAGCGATGTGTTTTTGCTGTTTGAATCCATTCTTATTTTTGTTTATATCTATGTGTCAAAACTAGGGTAAAAAAAAATCCTGTGTAAGAGTAAAAATACCTGATTTTTAAACCAAGTATTTTTACGGGGGTAACCAGGTATTTTTACGGGGGTGCGACTTTAACATTTCTGTAAATATAAATCTCCAAAAATGTTATAAATTAGTTGTCTATATTTGTAATCCATGAAATTTAAGAGCCTTAATTTATTTATAGTATTGTTTTTTCTCTGCACTTTTACGAGCAGAGCCTCATTTGTTTTATTACCAATGGAAGCCGAAGGACAGCAAAATCACTTAAAAGCTTACGGGATTACCTATTGGGCATTGGATAAAAGTTACAAAGTAAGTTGGTTGTTAAATTATAGAGGCGGCTCTTTTTTATTGCCCGATGCTCCCGAAATTAGAAAAGAATGTCAAATTCGTGGTGTTACTTTTGAAGTATTATCGGATGCATCCGCCAATTCAATACTAGAAGATATTAGTTCGCCTTCACAAAATATGGAAACGGTTGTCTTAGAAAAAGCGCCTAAAATTGCCGTTTATACTCCAAAAGGGAAACAACCTTGGGACGATGCCGTAACTATGGTGTTAACTTATGCCGAAATTCCTTATACAGAAATTTATGATGAGGAAGTATTATCTGACCAACTATTATTGTATGATTGGTTGCACTTGCATCATGAAGATTTTACAGGACAATATGGAAAGTTTTTTGGCAATTATCGCAACATGCCTTGGTACATTCAACAAAAAGCAGATGCCGAAGCCTTGGCTAAAAAAATGGGTTATAACAAAGTATCAGAAGAAAAGTTAGCGGTTGCTAAAAAAATCAGAGATTTCGTGATTGGTGGAGGTTTCATGTTTGCCATGTGTTCAGCAACGGATAGTTTTGACATTGCACTTTCAGCGGAAGGTGTTGATATTTGCGAACCCATGTTTGACGGTGATGACGCCGATGCCAATTATCAGACTAAAATAGATTATTCCAGCACATTTGCTTTTAAGAATTATAACCTAGTTCGCAATCCTATGGTGTACGAGTTCTCAGATATTGATACTACAGAGCAACACGGAAAAGGAGTTTTCACTATGGATAAAGATTACTTTACTTTAATGGAATATTCCGCAAAATGGGATCCAATTCCTACGATGTTATGTCAAAATCATACCCAATTAGTAAAAGGTTTTATGGGACAAACCACTGCTTTTAATGCAGAGAAAATAAAATCCAATATACTTGTCATGGGCGAATGTAAAATCAACGGAGAAGCAAGATACATTCACGGTACCAAAGGAAAAGGAATGTTCACTTTTTACGGCGGTCACGATCCAGAAGATTACCAACATAGAGTAGGAGATGCGCCCACGGTTTTAGATTTACATCCAAACTCTCCAGGCTATCGTTTGATTTTGAATAATGTGTTGTTTCCTGCAGCTAGAAAGAAAAAGTTGAAAACATAATACATATGGAAAGCAAATATTTATTTTCTTTCGGAATAAGTCTTTTGGGATTGTTTTATTTGTTTTTCA
The DNA here is from genome assembly GCA_002421645.1 of Flavobacterium sp. UBA6203. The sequence continues at coordinate 5,282 of DIST01000056.1, read as the reverse complement.
ACACCTATCTTTTTTTGAAAAATAAAAAAATTCAGAAACAAATCTCAAGAGTTTTTTTACTCTATCTAATTACGCTTTCTATTACGGAATTAGCTTGTCATATCATTGGTATTATAAGGCCAAATTCAAACTTCTTCATTTCCCACATATATTTTATCTTTCAATTTTCTTTTTTGAGTTTTCTGTACAGTACACTTATAGCAAATAAAACTTTTACTAAAATAATAGTATCTATTTATTTGTTACAAATGGGAATTTTGACTTTTATGTATGTGTCTAATCCTAATTTATTTTGGAAATTTAATGAATATGAAATCATCACCACTTCATTTATTTTGGTGTTTTATGCATTTTATTTTCTGTACAAAGAATTGGATAATGTACACTATTATTACAATTTTTCTATAGGTTTGATTTTATACTTATTGTGCAGTATATCCATTTTCCTATACGGAAATTTAGAGTTAATATTGGTTGAGAAACCATATGTAGATATTTGGATTTTTAATAGCATATTCTACATTATATTTCAGTTTATGATTTTCAGAGAATATGCTTTTTTTACCTCTAAAATCAATTCAAAAGGAAACGAAGTTGAGGATTTTACTCTTTAAACAGTATAGCTTTAATAATCATCAAATGATGTTTGGTGTGCAATACTAAAAAGTTTTCCGTTTCTTTCTTATTTAAAACCCCAAAATAAGGATGCGGAAAATGAACATTTTTATCTAAACTATCCCAATTTCTAAGATTTTCTATTACATTTTCTATGCTCAAAGTCAAGCTTTCAAAAGAAATATCACCTTCAGGTCTTACGATTTTTGGAGCTCTTGCTTTTCCTCTCGGAAATTTTTTAGCAATACTTAAAAATAAAAAGCGTTTAAAATTAAAATGCCATTGGTATTCCGACGGATTCGAATGTTTACAAGCCATAACAATTTGGTCAATCGTTTTTAAACTATGTGCAATATGCCAACCCACGCTTCCCGAAGAAATCGCTAAATTCACTTTATCAAAAGACGAAATATCCGATTGTAATTTGTTTAAAAGCTTATGTAATTCCTGCATAATTTAATCTTTAAAAGTCCAAAACAAAATTCTACTCACTTTATTCCCATGTTTCATTTCTGTAATTTGGTATGTAGCTTTTACTTTTTTAAGATGCGAAAGCAACGGTTTTAGATTATCTTTTTTAGAAACTAACGACGAAAACCATTTTACTTGCGCTTTAAAATGCACACTTTCATAAATCATATTGCTGATGAACGTCAGTTCGCCACCTTCGCACCAAAGTTCTGAATTTACGCCACCAAAGTTCAATGTTGGTTTTTTCGAATCTTCAATACCTAAGTTTTTGTTTTTGCGAATCGTGCCTTTATTAGCTTCTTCCTTCGAACTATGGAAAGGTGGATTACAAATCGTCATATCAAATTGATCTTCTGGAAGAATGATATTCTTGAAAATGTTTCGTTTTGACGTTTGCAATCGCAACGTAACGTTTTCTTTTAATTTCTGATTTGAATTGATATTTTCCTGAGCCGCTTCAAAAGCTTGTTTGTCAACTTCACTACCCACAAAGCGCCAATCGTATTCCGATACACCAATAATCGGATAAATACAATTCGCACCAATTCCGACATCTAAAATGCGAATTTTATGCTTGGTTTGAATTGTTCCATACGTATCTGCTAAAACATCGGCAACTTGATGAATGTATTCCGCACGTCCAGGAATAGGCGGACAAAGAAATCCTTTTGGAATGTCCCAATTCTTCAAACCATAAAAATGCAATAACAAGGCTTTGTTCAACATTTTCACCGCATCAGGATTCGCAAAATCAATGGTTTCTGTTCCAAATTCATTCACCGCAACAAATGGCGCTAAATCAGGATTGGCCGCAATTAAAGTTTTGAAATCGTATTTGCCGTGGTGCTTGTTTTTCGGATGAAAGCCGGTTATGGTTTTGGTAGTATTCAAAGTATTGTTTTTAAAGTGTAAAGGTATTGAATTCTTTAGTAAGGCTATTATCGAATAATTATAATTAATAATAAAAGTTGTTTATATTTGATAATATTTGTTAGTTAGTGGCAATTATAGCACAGACTCTAGAATCTAACGCAATTTTAAGATGAAACATATTATATATAAAAGCAAATATTTTTACACTCTATTTTTGGTCCTTTTATTACTTTCCTGTATAAAACCTAACTCACACAATATTTCTGCCGAATCTGAAAAATATATAAAAGAAGTATTGACTTTACTAAAAAAGAAATCTATAAATAAATATAAAATAAATTGGAATGAATTTGAAGATAATATTTTTAGGATGGCTAAAAATAGTCAAAAAGTAGAAGATACTTATCCCGCTATCAATTATGCCATTTCTTTACTAAAAGATAATCATAGTTATTTTGCTCAAGCGATACAAGAAAATGAGGAAAAACCATTGCCAACGCTGAAAGATGAAAAAACACCAACAGATATTGGATATATAAGAATCACATTCTGCATAGGTGATGAATTTAAAACAAAGCAATACATAAAATCTATTACTGATAAAATTTACAAACAAAACAATCCTAGTATAAGAGGTTGGATTGTTGATTTAAGAGATAATTTCGGTGGTAATATGTGGCCAATGATGGCAGCTATTAGCTCTTTTTTAGATACTGGAACGCAAGGTTATTTTTTTGATGCTGAAAATAAAGCAGTTGAATGGAGGTTTGAGAATGGGAAAATATATACAGATACTGTTTTACTTGAAGAAAACAAAGATAAATTTTCTTTATTCGGTAAAAATAAGATTGCGGTATTAATAAATAATAAAACTGCAAGTTCAGGAGAAGCCATATCCGTTTTATTTAAAGGGTATGAAAATGCTAGACTTTTTGGGACTCCGACTTTTGGAGTATCTACAGGATGTGAGTCATTTTTATTATCTGATGGTTCACGTATCAACTTAGCTACCACTGTTTTTGCAGACAAAAACAAAACAAAGTATGGTAAATCAATTACTCCTGATTTTTCTTGTACAGATAGCGAAACCTTATCAACTGCTATTAAATGGATTAATAATTAATAAATATGAAACACTACATTTTTATGTTAACTGTATTTCTTTACAGTTTGCAATCAATTGCACAACAAGACAATTATTCATTTATTAAATTAATAGTATTCAATAATAATGATGAGGTAATGCTGGTAAAATGGAATGGTGCTTGGGAGATACCAGGGACTAGATATAATCAACCAATTACAATATCAAAACAGATAGATACACTAGCAGCTGAACATGGCATATTTGTAGAAAATAAAAAACTAAATGGTTTGTTTACTTTTGAATATGAAAACCGACCAACTTTAACCATTATGCATTACTATACAGCTTTTTATGAGAAAGGAAATTTTACAGTTCCCAAAAGTTGTGAAGACATAGGTTGGTTTACTATAGAAAAGGCTCTCTCAATTATACCTTATCAAGAAATGAAACTAATCATTTCTAAAATTATAAAAAATAAAAATAATTTATGGGGAGGAGCTATTAAGAAATGGAATGATGGTAGTATTGAATTTTCAGAAGAATTTTATGAGCTAAAATAACTGCCACTAACAGCGGTTTGCTTCAATGGCTACTACCCGCTAGCGCGGAATTGCATTCCGTGCCCACAATCAAAATATAATCATGAAGAAACCAATAAAAATATTAATATTTCTTTTTTTATCAATTATTTTCCTTTGGGGAATTTATACTTTCTTTACTTTTCCAAATATGGAAAAAATTCAGGATAAACTTCAAAATAAATATTCTGTAAATATTACACCGGACAAATCAAATTATGATAGTTTGGTGAAAAATGACACAAAAAATAATCGAACATTTTTGAAAGGAAATGCAAAAAGCTCAAAAATCTTTAATAACTCATTTCCTTTCTTAACTCATAAATTTGAAAAAAATCAAACAGAAAGAATAATAAAAATTCTTAATGATTCTACAAATTATGATTGGGGGGAAATTGGTACTCCATATTTTGATAAAATTATAGTTTTTTATGACGAAGATGAAAATGAAATTGGATATGTAGACATTAGTCTAGATGGAGAAATTGATATTTTTCCAAATATTGCACTCGTAAAATGGGGATTATTAAGCGATAAAGGTTATAAAGAATTAGTAACAGCAATTAGAACTGAATAAAAACCCAATAACGCAAAATTCCATTCCATTCCCACAATCAAATAAATCCAATAAAAAACCCCGATTTTCATCGGGGTTTAATATATAAGTAAGATAAACTGAGTTAGACGTAATTATTTAATTTTGTTAACGATAGCTGTGAAAGCAGCTGGGTGGTTCATAGCTAAATCAGCAAGAACTTTACGGTTCAATTCGATATTGTTAGCTTTTAATTTCCCCATAAACTGAGAATAACTCATTCCGTGTAAACGAGCACCAGCGTTAATACGCATAATCCATAATGCACGGAAGTTTCTTTTGTTTTGTTTTCTATCACGGTAAGCATAAACCATTGCTTTTTCTACCGCGTTTTTAGCTACAGTCCAAACGTTTTTACGTCTTCCAAAGAAACCTTTGGCTTGTTTTAATACTCTTTTTTTTCTAGCTTTAGTAGCTACTGAATTTGTTGCTCTTGGCATAATTTTAAATGTTTTTTGCAGTAAGGCGATCTTTCGATTCTTCTAAATTCTAAACTCAAAATTCTGAATTCAAAACAGCCCACTCCAGGGTTACTAAATTGTTTTAACCAACAACGATTAAATTAAATTTAATTGTTGTTTAATGCTTCTCTCATCTGTTGGGTGAACCAATGTAGAGTGAGTTAAAGCTAATTTACGCTTTTTAGATTTTTTAGTCAAAATGTGACTTTTAAAAGCGTGTTTTCTTTTGATCTTTCCAGAACCAGTAACTTTGAATCGTTTCTTAGCACTAGATTTTGTTTTCATTTTAGGCATTTTCTTCCTGTATTTATAATCTATCTTACTTATTATTTTTCAAAAGAGTTTGCAGGCAATCTCTTATTTTCCTTTCTTCTTCGGAGCAATGTACATAATCATACGTTTTCCTTCTAAAACTGGCATCGCTTCTACTTTTCCAAACTCTTCCAATTCTTGAGCCAAACGTAATAATAAAATTTGTCCTTGCTCTTTGTAGATAATCGAACGCCCTTTAAAGAATACAAATGCTTTTAATTTAGCACCATCTTGTAAAAATTTAATCGCGTTCTTTTTCTTAAACTCATAATCATGCTCATCTGTTTGAG
>DIST01000049.1:4028-12643 GCA_002421645.1 Flavobacterium sp. UBA6203 | reverse complement strand
CTCATTTGACAGAAAACGAACAAAAAGAATGGAATCGTGTAATCGAACGCTTTGATATTGCTTGTAAAACAGCATTTGAAAAAGACGTTTTATTATTGATTGACGCTGAAGAAAGTTGGATGCAAGATGCTGCAGATGCAATTGTTGCCGACATGATGCGTAAATACAACAAACAAAAAGCAATTGTTTTTAATACGTTGCAAATGTATCGTTGGGATCGATTAGATTATTTAAAAAACCTTCATGAACAAGCAAAATCGGAAGGATTTTATATTGGAATGAAATTGGTTCGTGGCGCTTATATGGAAAAAGAAAATGAAAGAGCTGCAGAGCTCGGACAAAAATCTCCAATTTGTGAATCTAAAGAAGCAACAGATATTAATTATGATGCTACTGTAACTTACATGGTGGAGCATATTGATAAAATGGCTGTTTTTGCCGGAACTCACAACGAAGAAAGTTCGTACAAATTGATGCAATTGATGCAAGAAAAAGGAATTGTTAAAAATGATAAACGTATTTTCTTCGGACAATTATTAGGAATGAGCGATAACATCAGTTTTAACTTAGCCGCAGAAGGATACAATGTTGCAAAATATTTACCTTTTGGACCAGTAAGAGATGTGATGCCTTATTTGATAAGACGTGCAGAGGAAAACACTTCTGTAGCTGGTCAAACTAGTCGAGAACTAACGTTGATTAAGAAAGAAAAAGAGAGAAGAAAATTATAAATGATAAAATCCCGCTAATGCGGGATTTTTTTATGGTTTGATATAAATATCAATAAAACAAAAAATCCTACATTTCTGTAGGATTTAATTTTTGGTGGGCGATGAGGGGTTCGAACCCCCGACCCCCTCGGTGTAAACGAGGTGCTCTGAACCAGCTGAGCTAATCGCCCCAATAAAGTGCTTTACTATTTCTGTATTGCGAGTGCAAATATACAAGGAATATTTGTTTCTGCAAGTGTTTCGGTAAAAAAAATTACTTTTTTTCTATCTTTTCTAGCAAGACTTTGTTAGTATAATTGACCATTGTAATCGTAATCTCTTCATTTTTAGAAGTTCTGCCTTCAATAACGTAAATTTTACCTTTTCTGTAAGCTTCATTACTTTTTGAAAAATCTACATCGCCATAGCGTAAACTTTGACGTATATCTTCTAAAGTAACCCATTTTGCATCTAACGATTGTTTTGCTAAAGAATCAATTTCTAATGATTTGCTCCTTAAATCTTTTAAAACACGGCAATTAGGCAAGTAACAAAACTCAACCCCTTTGTCATCGGCTTTAGCTTTTAAAAACCACATAACAAAAACTCCTCCTAAAAATATGCCAAATAAATAGTATGCTAAACGAAACTGAAACTTCATAAATTATAATTTTGTGCAAATTTAGTTTAAATTACACACATAGCTCTTAGATTTTAACTTTAAAAAACAATCAAATTGATATCACGATATTCTAAATTAAACCAATCCGCAATCGCTTTATTGGTAAGTAAGCCGTGATAGCTGTAAATTCCGTTTTTCAAACCTCTATTGCAGCGGATAGCGCTTTCAATTCCGCCATCATCTGCAATATGTAATAAGAAAGGAGAAATAATATTACTAATCGACATCGAAGCCGTTTTAGAATAACGTGAAGGAATATTAGGAACACAATAGTGAATTACTCCGTTTTTAATAAAAGTTGGTTTTTCATGAGTCGTCACTTCTGAAGTTTCAAAACAACCACCCGTATCAATACTCACATCTACAATTACAGCTCCTTTTTTCATGTGTTCGACCATGGTTTCGGTAACCACAACTGGAGCTCTATTTTTTCCTTTCATGGCGCCAATAGCAACATCACATCGTCTTAGTGCTTTTAAAAGTGATTTTTCTTGAATGGTTGAAGTGAAAATTCTTTGATTTAAAGTGTTTTGCAGACGACGTAATTTGGTAATCGAATTATCAAAAACTTTTACATGAGCTCCTAATCCTAAAGCAGTTCTGGCAGCGTATTCTGCCACAGTTCCAGCACCAATGATTACAACTTTAGTAGGAGGAACACCAGTAATATTTCCGAAAAGTAACCCTTTTCCAATATTTTCACCAATCATTAATTCAGAGGCTATTAAAACAGAAGCCGTTCCTGCAATTTCAGATAACGATTTTACAGCTGGATACGAACCATCTTCATCTTTTATAAATTCAAATGCTAAAGCTGTAATTCTTTTACTAGCTAAAGCTTCAAAGAATTCTTTTTTCTGAGTTTTTAATTGAATAGCTGAAATCACAATCGTTTGCGGATTCATTATTTCAATTTCGGCTAGAGTAGGTGGTTCTACTTTTAAAATCATGGGGCAACCCAAGACTTTTTTGGTGTCTTGCGTGATTTCTGCACCCGCATCGCTGTATTCTTTGTCGGTATAACTTGAAGTTTCTCCAGCTCCTGATTCTAACATTACGCGATGTCCATGCGAAACCAATGAAGAAACCGCATCTGGCGTTAAGCAAATTCTTCTTTCTTGATAGGATGTTTCTTTTGGAATTCCTATGAATAATTCGCTTTTATGACGCGCTACTTCAAGTTTTTCTTCTTGTGGAAGCAATTGCGAAGCAGAAAAAGGAGTGTATATCGACATTACTTTTGATTTTGAGGTTCTAAATTAGGAATTATTTTAGACTTGGGAAATAGATTTATAAAAAAAGAGAATAGAAGTTGATTTTCTATTCTCTTATGTATTTAATTTTTGAGCGTTAATTCACGATTACCATTTGGTAAAATTTTTATAGAAATACTCGCATGGTCTATTGGGATTAAGTTTGGCGTTTTTTCTGGCCATTCGATAAAGCACCAATTGTCAGAATAGAAATATTCGTCTAATCCCATATCATAACCTTCTTCTTCTGAATTTAAACGATATAAATCAAAGTGATACACCGTTTCGCCTTCAAAAGTTTTGTATTCGTTTACTAAAGAAAATGTTGGGCTACTTGAATTATCTTTTACACCTAATTCTTTTACCAATTCTTTAATTAAAGTCGTTTTTCCGGCACCCATTTGCGCATGAAATGTAATTACTTTTTTTAATGAAGGCGTGGCTAATATTTGTTTGGCAACGTTTGTGATTTCGTCTAATGAAAAAATTATCGTCATACTTATTTATAACTTTACTGAACACTTATAACTGAACACTGAAAACTCTTAACGCGGTTCTAAAACTAAGAATGGAATCACCATTTCTTCTAACGAAATTCCTCCGTGTTGATAGGTGTTTCGGTAATAACTTACATAATGATTGTAGTTATTTACGTAAGCCAAAAATAAATCGTTTTTTGCAAAAATGAAAGAGCTAGTCATGTTTAATGTTGGTAATCCAATTTTTTTAGGATCTTTAACTGCATAAACGTCTTTGTCTTCATAAGTTAAGCTTCTTCCGGTTTTGTAGCGAAGATTCAAACTCGTGTTTTTATCACCAATAACTTTCGACGGATTTTTACAATTAATCGTTCCGTGGTCAGTAGTTATAATTAATTTAAAACCAAGTTGTTGTGCTTGTTGTATCATGTCTAAAAGCGGAGAATTCTTGAACCAACTTGCCGTTAAAGAACGATACGCTTTATCATTTGAAGCTAATTCTTTCACTACATCCATTTCGGTTTTAGCGTGCGATAACATATCTACGAAATTATAAACTATTGTAGTTAAATCGTTGTTTTTTAAGGATTTGAAGTTATCAGCTAATTTTTTTCCCGAAGCAAAATTGGTAATCTTATAATATTCTTGCTTGATGTTTAATCCCAAACGTTTTAATTGCTCAGTTAAAAATTCGCCTTCATAGAGGTTTTTACCACCTTCATCAGGATCATTTTTCCAATATTGCGGAAATTTCTTTTCCATGTCTAAAGGAGTTAATCCTGAGAAAATAGCATTACGAGCATATTGCGTTGCCGTTGGTAGAATAGAGAAGTAGCTTACTTCTTTTTCTAATTTGTAGTGATTGTTTACCACGCTTTCAAACGCTTTCCATTGGTCGTAACGTAAATTATCAATGACAACGAATAAAATGGGTTTGTCTTTCTTACGGATTTCAGGAGCGACTAATTCACCAAAAATTTCATGAGAAAGTACTGGTTTATCTGCTTTTGGTTGGAACCAATCTTCATAATTACGCTCGATGAATTTCCCAAATTGTACATTTGCTTCGGTTTTTTGACTTTCTAAAATTTCTACCATGCTTTGGTCTTCGATGTTTTCCAACTCTAATTCCCAAAACAATAGTTTTTTGTACAATTCTACCCAATCTTCATAGGTACGAACCATTGCCATATCCATCGCAATTTTTCTGAATTCTTTTTGGTAATCCAAAGTTGTTTTTTCGGAAATCAATCGCGAATGGTCTAAATTCTTCTTCAAACTCAATAAAATCTGATTTGGATTCACAGGTTTTATCAAATAATCGGCAATTTTAGAACCGATAGCTTCTTCCATGATATATTCTTCTTCACTTTTGGTAATCATAATCACCGGAACCGAAGATTTCTTTTCTTTCAATTCAGATAAAGTTTCTAAACCACTTAATCCTGGCATATTTTCATCTAAGAAAACAATGTCGAAGTTATTTTCTTCGAACAAATCGATAGCGTCTTGTCCGTTATTGCAAGTGGTTACGTGATAATTTTTCTTTTCTAAAAACAAGATATGGGGTTTTAATAAATCAATTTCATCGTCAACCCAAAGTATTTTTATCTGACTCATATTTCTTAATTTGTGTGCAAGTTACTATATATTAAACGAGGTTTGTATTAAATATTGTATAAAATTTTCAATACTTTTTAACGATTTCATTTTGTGAAAACGCTATATTTGTTACTAAAATTATCAAATTGTGAGCCAAACCAACAAACTCAAAATATTTAACGATCCTATTTATGGTTTTATTACCATTCCCAATAGTTTAATTTATGATTTAATTCAGCATCCTTACTTTCAGCGTTTACGAAGAATTTCCCAAATGGGAATGTCGTATTTGGTTTATCCAGGAGCGCATCACACGCGTTTTCATCATGCGTTAGGTTGTATGCACATTATGCAAAAAGCGGTTCAAACCTTGCGTTTTAAAGGTGTTTCTATTTCGGAAGAAGAAGAAAATGCTTTGTATATTGCGATTTTGTTGCACGATATAGGTCACGGACCCTACAGCCACGCTATGGAACACAGTATTGTGGAAGAAGTGCATCATGAAGAATTATCGTTGTTGTTCATGGAGCAATTGAATAAAGAATTTGATGGAAAATTAGCTTTGGCAATCCAAGTTTTTAAAGGCGAATATCACAGAAAATTCATGTTGCAATTGATTTCAAGTCAGTTGGATATGGACCGAATGGATTATCTAAAACGCGATAGTTTTTACAGCGGTGTAGCTGAAGGAAATATTAACAGTGAGCGTTTAATCCAAATGATGAATGTGCAAGATGATTATTTGGTTATTGAAGAAAAAGGAATTTACTCAGTAGAAAAGTTTTTGGTTGCCCGAAGATTGATGTATTGGCAAGCGTATTTGCATAAAACTAGCGTTGTTGCGGAATTAATCTTGACCAAAATTTTAAAACGTGCCAAAGAATTAACTCAAAAAGGAATGGTTTTACCTTGTAGTGAACCGTTGCAGTTTTTCTTGCAAAACAAAATTTCATTAGCAGATTTCGATAAAAGTGTCTTGGATAAGTTTTCGTATTTGGATGATTATGATGTTTTAGGAGCGATTAAAGCTTGGCAATTTCATGATGATTTTGTGTTGCAATCCCTTTGTCGAATGATACTAAATCGTGATTTACTAAAAATTCAAATGAGCGATGATAAACCAAACAAAGAGAATTTGTTAGCTATTAAAAATAGATACATTTTTATTGCTGGGATTTCGGATAAAGAAGCGGATTATTTTGTTTTCAAAGGCAAGTTAAAAAATCAAGCGTATAGCAAGTCAAGTGAGCCGATTCGCATTTTGAAAAAAGATAAAACAATTGAAGATGTAGTAGAAGCATCTGACCAATTGCATTTAAAAGCTTTATCAAAACCAGTTACAAAATATTTTATTTGTTTTCCAAAAGTCTTGTTAGAACGTTAACATTTTAATTAAATTTTATATTTTTGCCAAGATGAAGTGGTTTCATGTGGTGTGATTAAATCGAATAAATCAAATAAATGAAGTTTACAGCAGCTCAAATAGCAGGAATCTTACAAGGCGAAGTGGTTGGTAATCCTGAAGCGGAAGTCTATAAATTGGCAAAAATAGAAGAAGGAACTGATGGGTCTTTAACTTTTCTTGCTAATCCTAAATATATTAACCATATCTATTCTACTCAAGCAACAGTTACAATTGTTAACAATACTTTTGAGCCAGAGCAAGAAATTTCCACAACTCTTATAAAAGTTGAAGATGCATATAAAGCGTTTTCTCAACTTTTAGAGTATTACAATCAAGTAAAATTGATGAAATCAGGAATTGAGCAACCTTCTGTTATTTCTGAAGGAGTTACTTATGGTTCAGATTTATATCTGGGTAGTTTTTGCTATATTGGTAAAAATGTAGTTATTGGTAATAATGTAAAAATTTATCCTAATAGTTTTATTGGTGATAATGTAACTATTGGTGATGGTTGTGTTTTCTTTGCAGGAGTAAGAATTTATTCAGAAACGGTAATTGGTAACAATTGTACGATTCATTCGGGAACTATTGTAGGTTCTGACGGATTTGGATTTGCACCTCAAGAAGACGGAACTTACAAAAAAGTACCACAAATAGGTAATGTTATCATAGAAGATGATGTAGAAATCGGAGCTTGTTCTACAATTGATAGAGCTACTTTAGGTTCAACAATAATAAGAAAAGGAGTCAAACTTGATAATCATATTCAAGTTGCTCACAATGTTGAAATTGGCGAAAATACTGTAATTGCTTCACAAACCGGAATTGCAGGTTCTACTAAAATAGGTAAAAACTGTATGATTGGTGGTCAAGTAGGAATTGTAGGTCATATTACTATTGGTAATAATGTTAAAATTCAAGCGCAATCAGGTATTGGTAAAAGTTTAGGTGATGGAGAAGTAGTACAAGGAAGTCCAGCGTTCAATTATGGCGATTATGCTAAGTCTTTCGTTCATTTTAGAAATTTACCAAAAATTGTAGCTGATATCGAAAATTTAAAAAAACAATAATTCATAATAAATATTAAAATCATGGTTAAACAAAAAACCATCGCTAACGAAATTTCCCTAAAAGGTGTTGGACTTCATACTGGGCAAGAAGTTACTATGACATTAAAACCTGCACCAGTTAATAATGGTTTTACCTTTGTTAGAGTTGATTTAGAAGGTCAACCTATCATCGAAGCAGATGCAAATTATGTAGTTAATACACAACGTGGAACAAATCTTGAAAAAAGAGGCGTTATGATTCAAACACCAGAACATGTTTTGGCTGCTATCGTAGGTTGTGATTTGGATAATATTATTATTGAATTAAATGCTTCAGAACTTCCTATTATGGATGGTTCTTCTAAATATTTTGTTGAAGCTATTGAAAAAGCAGGTATAGTTGATCAAGATGCGGACAGAAAAGTATATGTAGTTAAGGAAGTTATTTCTTACTTAGACGAAGCTACAGGAAGCGAAATTACGGTTATTCCTTCAGAAGAATATTGTGTTACAGCAATGGTTGATTTTGGTACTAAGGTATTAGGTACTCAAAATGCAAATATGAAAGGAATTAAAGATTTTAAAACAGAAATTGCTGATTGTAGAACATTTAGTTTCCTTCATGAATTGGAAGCTTTGCTTAATAATGGTTTGATTAAAGGTGGCGATTTGAATAATGCTATTGTTTATGTGGACAAAGAGATTTCTACAGAAACAATGGAAAATTTGAAAAAAGCCTTTAATAAAGAAACTATTTCTGTTAAACCAAATGGAATTTTAGATAACTTAACGTTGCATTTCCCAAATGAGGCTGCTCGTCATAAGTTGTTAGATGTTGTAGGAGATTTATCATTAATCGGAACTCGTATTCAAGGAAAAGTAATTGCAAACAAACCTGGCCATTATGTAAACACCCAGTTTGCTAAAAAAATGGCTAAAATTATTAAGATGGAAGAACGTAATAACGTTCCTCAATATGATATTAATAAAGAGCCTGTATTGGATATTCATGGAATCATGAATTTACTGCCTCATCGTCCACCATTTTTATTGGTTGATAAAATTTTAGAATTGACTGATACTCATGTAGTAGGATTAAAAAATGTGACTATGAATGAAGATTTCTTTGTAGGACATTTTCCAGGAGCACCTGTTATGCCAGGAGTATTACAAATTGAAGCAATGGCTCAAACTGGAGGAATTCTAATTTTGAGCTCAGTTCCAGATCCAGAAAATTACTTGACTTATTTCATGAAAATTGATAATGTTAAGTTTAAAAATAAAGTATTACCAGGCGATACCTTATTCTTTAAGTGTGATTTGTTATCACCAATCAGAAGAGGTATTTGTCATATGCAAGCGTATGCTTATGCAAATGGTAAATTAGTTTCAGAAGCCGAATTAATGGCACAAATAGTTAAAGTGAAATAGTAAA
>DIST01000049.1:0-3958 GCA_002421645.1 Flavobacterium sp. UBA6203 | reverse complement strand
AAGGGGCACGTATTGGTAAAAATTGTAATATTTTTCCAGGAGCTGTAATCTCAGCGGTTCCACAAGATTTAAAATTTGGTGGTGAAGACTCATTAGCTGTTATTGGCGATAATACAACTGTAAGAGAATGTGTAACAATTAATAGAGGAACAGTAGCTTCAGGTCAAACGGTAATAGGTAAAAATTGTTTGATTATGGCAACTGCTCACATTGCACATGATTGTCATATTGGTGACAATGCAATTATCGTAAATGGGGTTGCTTTAGCTGGACACGTTACGGTTGGTAATTTTGCTATTATTGGAGGTTTAGCAGCAGTACACCAATTTATTTCTATTGGAGACCATGCTATGATTTCTGGCGGTTCTTTGGTTCGTAAAGATGTTCCTCCATACACAAAAGCCGCAAAAGAACCACTTTCATATGTAGGAATCAATTCTGTTGGTTTAAGAAGAAGAGGTTTCACAACTGAAAAAATTAGAGAAATTCAGGATATATATAGAATTTTATATCAAAAGAACTACAATACTTCTCAAGCAGTAAGTATTATTGAAGCTGAAATGGAGGCAACTCCAGAACGCGATGAAATTCTAGATTTCATCAAAAATTCTTCTCGAGGAATCATGAAAGGTTATACAAGTTCAATTTAAGATTTAAAAATTAGTTAATAAACATCAAATACAAACAAAATGGCAAGTACATCAGATATTAGAAACGGATTATGTATCAAATACAATAACGATATTTATAAAATCATCGAGTTTCTTCACGTTAAACCAGGTAAAGGACCAGCTTTCGTAAGAACAAAATTAAAATCGTTAACAAACGGAAAAGTATTAGATAACACATTTTCTGCTGGACACAAAATTGATGAAGTACGTGTTGAAACACATACATTCCAATATTTATATGCTGAAGGTGATCAATTTCACTTTATGAATAACGAATCATTTGAACAAATTACATTAGACAAAAAAGTATTAGATGCTCCAGATTTATTAAAAGAAGGAACAAATGTAATGATTCAAATCAATGCTGAAACTGAAGCACCTTTATCAGTTGATATGCCAGCTTCTATCGTTTTAGAGGTGACTTATGCTGAGCCAGGAGTAAAAGGAAATACGGCTACAAATGCTACAAAACCAGCAACTGTTGAAACGGGAGCAACTGTAAACGTTCCGTTGTTTATCAATGAAGGTGATAAAATCAAAATTGATACAGCAACCGGAAACTACATGGAAAGAGTAAAAGAATAATTGAAAGTATAAAATGAAGAGTAATTAGTAATTAACCAAAGAACTAATTACTCTTTTTATTTTACTAATCACTAATTACTATCCATTAATCAATATTAAATGAAATTTCCAAAAGTCTATCCTCTAAAAGATATTGCCCAAATTATCAATTGTAATTTTGTTGGTGATGCTGATTTTCCTGTTCACGGTATGAATGAAATTCATGTGGTAGAGCCAGGAGATATTGTATTTGTAGATCATCCTAAATATTATGACAAAGCACTTCAATCGGCAGCTACTATTGTTTTAATTAACAAAGAAGTGGAATGTCCAGAAGGAAAAGCGTTGTTAATTTCAGATGATCCTTTTAGAGATTTTAATAAACTTACCAAACATTTCAGACCTTTTCAAGCTTCAAATAGTGCTATTTCTGATACTGCTAAAATAGGAGAAGGAACGGTTATTCAACCCAATTGTTTCATTGGACATAATGTGCAAATTGGTAAAAATTGTTTGATTCATGCCAATGTTACAATTTACGATAACACCGTAATTGGTGATAACGTAATGATTCATGCTGGAACTATTTTAGGAGCTGATGCTTTCTATTATAAAAAACGTCCAGAAGGTTTTGATCAATTGTTATCGGGTGGGCGAGTAGTGATTGAAGATAATGTAGGAATCGGTGCTTTATGTACGATTGATAAAGGAGTAACAGGTGATACTACTATTGGAGCTGGAACTAAAATTGACAATCAAGTACATGTAGGTCACGATACTGTAATTGGTAAAAAATGTTTGATTGCTTCACAAACCGGAATTGCAGGTTGTGTGGTTATCGAAGATGAAGTTACCCTTTGGGGACAAGTTGGAACTACAAGCGGAATTACTATTGGAACAAAAGCAATAGTGATGGGACAAACCGGAGTTACCAAATCAATCGAAGGTGGAAAAACGTATTTTGGAACTCCAATTGAAGAATCTCGTGAGAAATTAAAACAATTGGCCAACGTAAAACGTATTCCAGAAATTATTGAAAAATTAAAACAAAATGACAAATAAAGAAAAAATCGAATTTTTATATAAAGAAGACGGTATTCGAAATGAAGTTTTTTTAAATGAACTTTTACACGATGATTTTGTTTTAGATTGGGATAGTTCTCAAGGTAATGTTAAGTTGAATAAACAAGATATTGTTAATCTAGCAAATGAGCTGAAACAAAATTATGTTGATTCTTATATGGAAATTTCACATATTATCGAGGAAAACAATCAATTTGTAGTAAAATACAATCATAAAGTTACTACTATAGAAAATCCAAAAGAGTTTTTTCTTATTGCAAAATTTGTTGTTATTTGGGAATTTGATGGCAATAAAATTGTAAAAGGATACCAAATTAGCAAACCTAACTAAAAAAATACTATTAAAATTTCGTGATTAATTGGTAAAAAACTTACTTTTGCATCACAAATTTAAACACAATTTAATTCATATATCATGAGCGTTTTAGTAAATAAAAATTCAAAAATAATTGTTCAAGGATTTACAGGTAGCGAAGGAACTTTCCACGCTTCACAAATGATTGAATACGGAACAAATGTTGTAGGTGGTGTAACTCCAGGAAAAGGAGGAACTATGCATTTAGACCGTCCTGTTTTCAATACAGTTAAAGATGCTGTTGAAAAAGCAGGAGCAGATACTTCAATTATCTTCGTTCCGCCTGCATTTGCTGCGGATGCAATTATGGAAGCTGCTGAGGCTGGTATCAAAGTAATCATTTGTATTACTGAAGGTATTCCAGTTGCAGATATGATTAAAGCGTATGATTATATTAAAGGAAAAGATTGCCGTTTAGTTGGTCCTAACTGTCCTGGTGTTATTACTCCAGAAGAAGCTAAAGTAGGTATTATGCCTGGTTTCGTTTTCAAAAAAGGAACAGTTGGTATCGTATCTAAATCAGGTACTTTAACATACGAAGCTGCTGACCAAGTTGTAAAACAAGGTTTAGGAATTACTACAGCTATTGGAATTGGTGGTGACCCAATCATTGGTACAACTACTAAAGAAGCTGTTGAATTATTAATGAACGATCCAGAAACTGAAATCATTATCATGATTGGTGAAATTGGAGGTCAATTAGAAGCAGATGCTGCTCGTTGGATTAAAGCTGATGGAAATCGTAAACCAGTTGTTGGATTCATTGCAGGTGAAACTGCACCAAAAGGAAGAACAATGGGGCATGCAGGTGCAATCGTTGGTGGTGCTGATGATACAGCAGAAGCTAAAAAACGCATCATGAGAGAAAACGGAATTCATGTGGTAGATTCTCCAGCTGAAATTGGTAAAAAAGTAAAGGAAGTTTTAGGATAACATATTTATTATCATAAAAAAAACCTGACTAAATTTAGTCAGGTTTTTTTTATAATATTATCTTAATCAAATTTATATCTAATTCCTAATGCAATATCGGGTCCAAAACCGTCTCTGAAATCAGAATAATCTCCTCCAAAGTAAATTTCAGGTCTGAAATCTAATGAAAGTTGAATAGGGGCTTCACTAAAATTATATTCTATACCTATGTCACCTGCAGCTAATACAAAACTACCATTATCTTTTATTCCAGAGTTATTGTAGTTCCAACTACCGATACCTGCACCTGCACCTGCATACCAATTAAAACCTCCATCAATATTCCAAACCCATTGATAAAGTCCCACTAATT
>DIST01000044.1:23082-23220 GCA_002421645.1 Flavobacterium sp. UBA6203 | reverse complement strand
TTTCAATGCTTTTACCAATTCTTATATTAGTAGGCCTTTGGGTTTTCATGATGAGAAGAATGTCTGGTGGTTCAGGTGGTGGCGGAGGTCAGATTTTTAGCATTGGGAAATCTAAAGCTAAATTATTTGACGAAAAAA
>DIST01000044.1:0-22902 GCA_002421645.1 Flavobacterium sp. UBA6203 | reverse complement strand
TAGGTAGAGCACGTGGAAAAAACAATATGACAGGTGCTAATGATGAAAGAGAAAACACGTTGAATCAGTTATTAACTGAAATGGATGGTTTTGGAACCAATTCAAACGTAATTGTTTTAGCTGCCACCAACCGTGCCGATGTTTTAGACAAAGCTTTATTACGTGCTGGTCGTTTTGACAGACAAATTTATGTAGACTTACCAGACATTAGAGAACGTAAAGAAATTTTCGAAGTGCATTTAAAGCCTTTGAAAAAATCTGAGGAATTAGATACTGAATTCTTAGCAAAACAAACGCCGGGATTCTCTGGAGCTGATATTGCCAATGTTTGTAACGAAGCAGCTTTGATTGCAGCTCGTAAAGACAAAAAAGCAGTTGACAAACAAGATTTCTTAGACGCTGTTGACAGAATTGTAGGAGGTTTAGAAAAGAAAAATAAAATCGTAACTCCAGAAGAAAAACGTGCTATTGCTATTCATGAAGCAGGTCACGCAACCGTTAGTTGGATGTTAGAACATGCCGCTCCATTAGTAAAAGTAACTATTGTTCCTCGCGGACAAAGTTTAGGTGCTGCTTGGTATTTACCAGAAGAGCGATTAATCGTAAGACCTGAACAAATGTTGGACGAAATGTGTGCTACAATGGGAGGTCGTGCTGCTGAAAAAGTTATTTTTAATAAAATATCAACTGGTGCTTTAAGCGATTTAGAAAAAGTAACGCGTCAAGCGAGAGCTATGGTGACCATTTACGGATTGAATGACAAACTTGGAAATATCACGTATTACGATTCAACAGGACAATCAGATTATAATTTCTCAAAACCGTATTCAGAAGAAACTGCCAAAGTTATTGACACTGAAATTTCAAAATTAATTGAAGAACAATACGAAAGAGCTATTCATCTTTTAGAAACAAACAAGGAAAAACTAACTCAATTAGCTGATATCCTGATAGAAAAAGAAGTAATTTTTAAAGATGATTTAGAAAATATCTTTGGTGAAAGAAATTTTAACAAAGAAATAAAACCAACATCTGAAATTTCATCTGAAGATACGATTTCGGAAGAATAGACTTATCAACAAATTTATATTAATAAAAATCTTAGTTCGATATGATTAGAACTAAGATTTTTTTTATCTTTGATTTTCACAGTTAAAAACCTGCTAAAGATAAATGAGTCTTTTTAGAAAATTTTTTGGCACATCATCGGAAGAAGAGGATAAAGACAAGAAACAAGAAACGAAAAGTCCTTACACACCTGATGTAACTTTACCGATTGATGAACAATTCACTTTCAATTTCAAAGAAAATGGAGGTAAATTTATTTATTGTGAAAATCTAAATGAAATAGCCGAAAATTTTGAAAATATTTTAGCGGAGAATGATTGGTTTGAAAGTAACGTTCAGTGTTATGATAATCGTTTGTTTTATTTACTTGATGAAAACAAACTAACATACAATGAAACAAACCCTCCTGTTTTTTTCTTTTCTTTCTGTGAAAATTTAATTGCAGATGAAGGATCTATTTTATTTTCTTCGTACCAATTGAAACACTTTAAACCAAACGAATTACCTACAAATATGATTGTTTTTGCAACTACAAGTCAAATTGTTCATAGCAAAAGCGACGGCTTAAGGCGAATTAAAAGTACTCACGAAAAAAATTACCCTTCTAATATTACAACCATAAAATACTTTGAAGAAGTAAAAGAACAAGATTTTTTACACTATGGTAGTTGTCACAAAAATCTTTACCTACTACTTTTAGAAGATTTATAATAATGAACGAAACGCTAAAAAGAGCATTATCTGGAGCCGTTTATGTTGTATTACTATTAGGCTGCATTTCTTATTCAAGGGAAGGTTTAGCCATTCTTTTTGGTGCATTTCTTGTTATTGGTGTTTATGAATTCTGTAAAATGTGCAACTTAAATTTGTATGTAAGTATTCCTATTGCAGCTTGTTCGTATTATTTTTTATGGAATAAGAATTTAGAGATTAACATCAATACTGCTCTAACAGCTATAACAATTGTTATTTCCCTAAAATTATTACTGTATCTGTTTAATACAAACAAAACCAACTTCAAAACCTACACGAGATACTTTTTGTTGTTTGGGTATGTGATTTTCCCTTTTATTTTAGCAAATTATATTGCTATGGGAGTGAAAGGCTACAATCCAAAAATTCTAATTTCGATTATAATTTTAATTTGGACAAATGATACTTTCGCTTATTTAGTTGGAAAAAATATAGGTAAAAACAAACTTTTCCCTAGTGTTTCTCCTAAGAAAACCATTGAAGGGTTTGGAGGTGGTTTAGTTTTTACCATTATTGGCGGTATATTATTAGCAAATTATTACATCATGGCTTCAACACTTTACATTTGGATTGTAATAGCTGCCATTGTTAGTATTTTCAGTACATTAGGCGATTTAATCGAATCTAAATTAAAGCGTGTTGCCGGAATAAAAGATACCGGAAATATAATGCCTGGTCATGGAGGTATCTTAGATCGACTAGATAGTATTATATTTGTAATTCCTTTTATTAATTTATTTTATTTAATTTTATACTATGTTTCATAAAGAAGGCGCTAAAATCATTCTAATTACCCTACTATTAGTTGTTGGGATTATTTTCTTAACTGATGCATTTGTTTCAACAAATTGGTTACGAACTGCTTTATATTTGTTTGCATTGGTAATTTTAATTTTGGTTTTACAATTTTTCAGAAACCCAACTCGTGTTGCAGACAATAGTGACAATCATATTTTAGCTCCTGTTGATGGAAAAGTGGTGGTAATTGAAGAAGTTTTTGAACCTGAATATTTCAAAGACAAACGTTTGATGGTTTCTATCTTCATGTCGCCTATCAATGTTCACGTTACGCGTTATTGCGTAAACGGTATTGTAAAATACAGTAAATATCACCCTGGTAAATATCTAGTAGCTTGGCATCCAAAAGCAAGTGAAGAAAATGAAAGAACGACTGTTGTAATTAACAACAGAATCTATGGTGAGATATTGTATCGTCAAATTGCTGGTGCTTTAGCTCGACGTATTGTAAATTATGCTCAAGAAGGAATGCGTGTAGTTCAAGGTAAAGATGCTGGATTCATAAAATTTGGATCTAGAGTTGATATTTACTTACCATTAGGAACAGAAGTTAACGTAAAATTAGGCGATAAAGCTATCGGAAATAAAACCGTTATTAGTAAAAAAGCATAAAAGAATGAGCGAAAAGGATTTGAATACATTATTTGATGAAGCATTTGCTAACGCACAATTGATTCCGCAAGATTCAGTGCCACAGGATATGCAATTGATTCTGTATGGTTTGTACAAACAAGCTACTTCCGAAACCACAACTCCTCTAATGTTTCAAAATCCACAAGACATTATAAATGCTTTTAAACTTAATGCATGGATGCAAGTGAAGCATCTCACTGTAGATGAAGCTAAAAGCGAATACATTCGAATTATAAACGAGTTATTAAAAGAAAGAAATCTTTAAGTACTACTGCCATGAAAAAGTCATTGTTATGGGTAGCTTGTATATCACTAATGATGGCAAGCTGTAAAAAAGAAAACGAACTTATTGAAGTTAAAATTCCTGAACCAGAAGTAGCTACTAATATTTCGGCATTAGGAAATCCTGCTGATGTAAAAGTTACTGAAGGCGGTATTTTTCAAATGCGAGGATTAAAATATGCTTATGATGATTTAGAACCTTATATCGATGGTAGAACGATGGAAATTCATTATTCGAAACATCTTTTGGGTTACGCTAATAAGTTAAACAAAGCAGTTATTGGAACCGATTTAGAACTAAAAACTGTTGAAGATATCCTAAAAAACTTAGACGTAAACAATAAAGAAATCCGAAATAACGCTGGCGGTTATTACAATCATAATTTATTTTTTGAGATATTAAATCCAAAAGGTGGCGGCACTCCAACAGGCGCTTTAGCCGAAGCCATTACTGCCGAAATGGGTTCGTTTGACAATTTACAAAAACAACTTACCGACGCCGCATCAGGACAATTTGGAAGTGGATGGGCTTGGTTAGTAGTAACTCGAGATGGAAAACTAGCCGTAACAAGTACAGCCAACCAAGACAATCCTTTAATGCCAAATGCAGAAGTTAGAGGAACTCCCATTTTAGCCATTGATATTTGGGAACATGCCTACTACTTGCATTACCAAAACAAGCGTAACGAATATCTAACTGCAATTTTCAACATAATAGATTGGGATAAAGTAAACTATAAATATGAAATGGCCATGAGTAAGATTTAATATTATTAACTCTAAATATTTTTAGTCTAGCTTTGCTAGACTTTTTTTTAAATATAAAAAAATGCATTTTAGTAAAAATATGCAGAAAAACTACAGCAACCACTCCAACAAAACCTCTTAACTTTGACATATCTAAATTTGAAAGCTTTTCAAAGCTATATCCCTTACTATAGTTTTGAAATTGTTAGTATCAGATAATTTAAGGGGTTAAATTATTCACTAACACTTTTTGCAAAAATATTATTGCAAAAAATTAAGCACTTAATTATGATAATTTAGGGGTAAATTATCATAGTGCAACAAAAAAATCCCAATCTTTCGATTGGGATTTATTTTTTAACTTGTAGTTAAGAATTAACCTCAAGCTTATACCCTTTCCCACGAACCACTAAAATATTAATATTTGGATCAAGCTCTAGTTTTTTTCTGAGTTTTGAGATGAACATGTCTAAGCTGCGTCCTACAATAACGCCCTCGTCTTCCCAAATCTCTTTTTGAAGTCGGCTTCTTTCTATTGTTTCGTTAGGCGATGAGGCAAAAATGAGCAATAAACGTGTTTCGGTTGCTGTTAAATCAATGGTTTCCTTATTAATTTGTAATTGTCGTTTTTGCGCATCAAACACAACTGAACCAAAAGCAAACTGTTCATTATTATCAATTTTCATTAATTGTTTCTTAGGTTTTAATTTCCAAAAAACGAATCCAATCAATAGTAAAAACGCAAAACTTCCTAAATAGTATTTATAATTTGCTGTAACTACATCGCTCGGTTTAAATTTGATATTTATCTTGTAACAAGCAATAGGTTGTTTTCTTCCAACACAGGCTAAAATATCCTCTTTTTTGTTTTTGGAAATAGCATATCCATAAGTAACACTCGAATTTTCACAATTAATTACATTTACAACATAATCAGTTACGTGATAATCTTTAGCTAGTAAACGTTGGGTCGTATTTACTAATGAATCGGTTACAAATGAAAATTCTTTCTCAAAACTAATTTGGTATTCATTTTCAGCTATCTTTTTTATTGGAAGCACTCTCGAAGTACTATCTCCCGATTGCAAAAGTATTTCATGACCTATTCTTCGCAATAAAACTTCTCTTCTGGAAATATCAAAATCGCTATTCGTATTTACAAAAAAAACCAATGAAAATAACACCAGTAATAGCAATGCAATTACATATTTAGTTTTCCCAAAAAGGATTTTTTGTCTACTATTCATAGTGTCAATTAATTATTTACAAAGTTTACATTTTTATTTACAATCCCAATTGTTCTAACAAAAAATTATGAATGTAAATTCGTGTAATCAATTTAAAAAAGTGAAAATTATGAAAAAAACAATTTATGTTCTAATCTTTTCATTGGTTCTGATAAGTGGATTTGTATTTAGCTTTTCAACTTTTGCCAATGGCTTACATGTTAATCGTGAAATTAAAAACGACACTAAAATTTCTTCAAAACCTTTATCTAATTTAGAGAAAAGAAAAAAATGGGAAGCTTCGCCAGATGGCATAAAATTTAATGAATGGAAAAACTCGCCAGAAGGTAAAAAAGTGCAAGCTAGCTATGAGAAAATAAAAAAAGAAATAAATGCTTATACTGAAATGGAAGCTTTGGTAACTTCGGTGAATTTTCAATTTCCAACCACAAACCCATCAAGTCCAAAATGGTTAGTTGTGAAGATTAATGGAGAAGATTACATGATGCAATTTATTCCAAATGATTTTGAAAAATTGAATAGTCTAAAAGTTGAAGACAAAATAATTATCAAAAGCAGAAGCGCTGGTTTTTCAAACAATCATCCTTATTTGATTTTATCGAGCGACTATATCGAACACAACAATAAAGTACTTTTTGAACGTGATTTGAGTAAGAATGATGGTTGTTAAGAATTGAGAAACAATAAAAAAAAATCCCAATCAAAAGATTGGGATTTCTATTTCTAATTACTTTGTAAATAACAATTCTCTGTATTTTGTTAGTGTCCAAATTTCGTCGTCTACTAACAATTCTAATTTATCAGCGTGGTAACGAATTTCTTCGAAGTAAGGTTTTACTTTATCACAATAAGCATCGGCCATTTTTTCTGTACTCGTTAAGGCGTTTGCTTTTTTACGTTCTTCTGTCATTTTTTCTACTTTCGTATTAATGCCTTCGATGTGTTCAGAAATTTCTTTGATTAACGAAATTTGCTCTTTAGCTATTTTCTCAAAATCTTTTCCAAAAATTTCTTTTAAACCTTTTACGTTTTCAATTAACACATTTTGGTATTTAATTGCTGTTGGAACCACATGATTACGAGCAATATCACCTAAAACACGACCTTCGATTTGGATTTTTTTCACGTATTCTTCCAATTCAATTTCGTAGCGTGATTCTACCTCAACATGATTCATTACGCCCATTTCGCCAAACAATTCAATTGCTTTTTTAGAAACTTTCGCTTTTAATGCTTTTGGAGTTGTTTTATGATTGCTTAAACCACGTTTTTTAGCTTCTTTTTCCCAAGCTTCGCTATAACCGTCTCCTTCAAAAAGAATAGCTTTGGTTTTCTTGATATATTCTCTTAATACGTTGAAAATTGCTTCATCTTTCTTTAAATCGTTTTTCTCAATTAAAGCATCTACTTCGTTTTTGAAATCTTTCAATTGTTTTGCAACAATCGTATTTAAAGTCGTCATCGAAACTGCACAGTTAGCAGAAGAACCCACAGCTCTGAACTCAAATTTATTTCCTGTGAAAGCAAATGGAGACGTTCTGTTTCTGTCGGTATTGTCCAACATTACGTCTGGTAATTTACCCACAACATTTAATTTTAAATCGGTTTTTTCTTCTGGAGATAATTTCCCTTTTGAAACCCCTTCTAATTCCGCTAATACCTTAGTCAATTGTTGCCCAATGAAAACCGAAATAATTGCTGGTGGCGCTTCATTCGCTCCTAAACGGTGGTCGTTACTCGCTGATGCAATCGAAGCTCTTAATAATTCTTCGTTATCATGAACCGCTTTAATTGTGTTGATGAAAAACGTCAAGAATTGTAAGTTACTCATTGGCGTTTTTCCTGGAGATAACAAGTTAATTCCAGTATCAGTAGCTAAAGACCAGTTGTTGTGTTTACCTGAACCATTAACTCCTTTAAACGGTTTTTCATGGAATAACACTTTAAAATCGTGACGTTCCGCCACTTTTTGCATTACGTCCATTAATAACGAGTTATGGTCAACCGCTAAATTCGTTTCTTCAAAAATTGGTGCTAACTCAAATTGATTAGGCGCTACTTCATTATGACGTGTTTTAACTGGAATTCCTAATAACATACATTCGTTTTCTAAATCACGCATATACGTTAAAACTCTTGTAGGAATCGAACCAAAATAATGGTCGTCTAATTGTTGTCCTTTAGCTGCAGTGTGTCCTAATAACGTTCTTCCTGTAGCTAATAAGTCAGGTCTTGATGCAGCTAAAGCGCTGTCTACTAAGAAATATTCTTGTTCCCAACCTAAAGTTGGTGTTACCCTTTTTACGTTTTTATCGAAATATCTTGCAACGTCAATCGCGGCAGAATCGATAGCATGTAACGCTCTTAATAAAGGAGTTTTGTTATCCAACGCTTCTCCTGTATACGAAACAAAAACTGTAGGAATACATAAAGTTGTTCCAAAGATAAATGCTGGCGATGTTGGATCCCAAGCGGTATATCCTCTTGCTTCAAATGTATTACGAATTCCTCCATTTGGAAAAGAAGACGCATCTGGTTCTTGTTGTACCAATTGACTTCCACCGAATTTTTCTACTGGATCACTCCCATCAGGAAATGTTTCAAAGAAAGCATCGTGCTTTTCCGCAGTGGTTCCGGTTAAAGGTTGGAACCAGTGCGTGTAATGAGTTACTCCTTTAGATAATGCCCACTCTTTCATTCCCAATGCAATATAATCGGCAATTTTTCGGTCGATTTTTACTCCTTCAGCAGCAGCTTTAACGGCTTTGTAAGCCTCTGGGGTTAAAAACTGTCGCATCGTTTTATCTCCAAAAACATTACTACCAAAAATAGCTGATTTTCTGTCCAATTCCTCTACGTGAACTGGTTTTCTGTCGGTTGCCTTTCTTAAAGCTTGAAAACGAAATGTTGACATAAGTTGTGTGTGTTTAAAGTTATACCCTTGAAAAGTTATGCAAATATATAACTTTTTTAAATATTTTTACAAATACCCCTATTTTTTTAGGGGTAAAAATATTTTTTACTACTTTTACATTATGAAAACATCAAATTTATACATGATTATGTTAGGTTGCACCCCAAAAGGTCGCTTTACCGAACAACACGATATCTTTTTTGGCATTGGAAGTAGTTTAAAAGAATTAATTCCAGACATGAATGCTTTTTGGCCTGAAGCAAAAGGAAGAATTCATATTGATGCTTGGCAAAAAGTAACTTTTGTTGATGGTTTTGCAATCGAAGTGGTTTCAAAAGAGGAAAAATTAGAACAAAAAGAGCAATTATTCTTTTTGAATTTGGGCGGATACAAAGAAGGAGAATTTGAAGAATATCATTATAAAGTATTAGTAGTTGCTAAAACAAAAGCCGAAGCTATCAAAAAAGCGAAGCAAACTACTTTTTATAAACATTATGGTTTCAAAGGAGCCGAATCACATATTGATGATAAATATGGAGTCGATGTGGATGATATTCATAATATTGAAGATATTCTTTTGGATAAATTCAAATCGCAGTATCGTTTGAAAATAACAAAAACCAATGTAATTTCAGAAGATGAAAAACACATTGGTTATTTAAAGTTAGATAAAATATCGGTATAAAAAAAGAGCTATCCGGTTTGATAGCTCTTATGTTTTATTTACATTTCAATCTTAGTTACTTTAGCAGAATCTAAATTAAAATGTTCTTTTACTGAATTATAATCTTCAAAGTCAAATTTACCAGAAGATGATTTGTTATTCTCGTAAGCTGGAATGACTACTACCCTGAACACTTGATCTAATCTATTTCCACTAGGTAATCCTGGTAAATCATATCCAAATAAATTTACTTGTGCGTCATAGCGAGTAAAATCATTTCTATATCCAAAATCTAAAGTACCATCATCAAAATAATAGGTTTCAGGTAATAATTTCCAAACATCTCCATCAGCACCATAACCCACCAAACGATAAACCAAAACCATATCAGATGTATAAGTGACGTGTGGATATGCTAATAAAGCCGAATATCCATTTGCATAAGTTAAGTCAACATTAGTATATTCAAAAACTTCACTTATAGTATCACTATCATAATCATCTCGAACTTCATTAACTGTACAACTTTGAAGTGTTATCATCCCGATAAAAGCTATCAATAAAGTAATTTTCTTCATAATCTTTGAGTTTTAAATTATTTCCTATCTAATCATAACCAATTGTTGTGCCAAAAATTTATCACACTTTATTTTCGTATCTTTGAAACTTCAAAAAAGCTTGTAAAATGGGAAGAAATAATCCAAAAAACATAAAAGCACACAACGACAAATTGCACAAAGAGCAAGCAAAAGAAAAAGCTAAAAAGAATGCTCGTGCCGAAAAATTGAAAGAGATTACTAGAAAGTTCAATGAATCTAAACAATAATTTATGCCGAATTGTTATTGCGGAAATCCTATTCCTTTTCAAGATTGTTGCGAACCTTATATTAAAGGAATTGCTAATGCTCCAACAGCAGAAAAATTAATGCGTTCTCGTTACAGCGCTTTTGCGACAGGTGCCGCTGATTATTTGGTAAATACAACTCATATTTCAAAACGCAGGCTCCATAATAAAAAAGACATCTTAGCTTGGAGTCAAGCTAACAAATGGCTAAAATTAGAAGTTTTAGCTTTAACCGAAACTACAGTAACCTTCAAAGCCTATTATTTAGACGAAAATTTAAAAGCTCAAGTGCATTACGAACACTCGACTTTTAAATTAGAAGATGGAAAATGGTTTTATGTGGATGGCGAATATTAAATTCTCTTTTTGATAGGAATCCAAATTTCCTCTTCAGAATCAGGAGCGTTATTTTTGTATTTTTCTCCTAAAATTTCAAATTGAGGACGATTATCTAATTCATATTCGGAATTTGGCAACCAAACACCAAAAATATAACCAAATGTTTCTCTTGCTTTTGAAGCATCTCCAATATGATTGAAAACAGCATACAAACCTTCCTCAACAATTAATGACTGCATTCCTTCGGGAAGAAAATCAAAATCTGTTACAGGAACCGCAGCCCATTTTACAAATTCAGTTTGTGGATTGAAATCAAAATTTTCTGGATTGATTTGAATATTAAATAAATCGGCACCTATCACATTTTGAATTTCATTTCGCCTAGGCATAAATTTTCCCCATAATTCCCCTATTCGATAATCTGAATACGAAAATCGACTATTCATTCCGATGAATTTTGTTGTTGGAAAGGTTTTGATTGTTGGTTTCATGTGTCAAAAATAAAAAAACCTTCCAAAAAGGAAGGTTTTAGATTTAATATATTTTGAAATTTTACATATTTCTTCGATATTGTCCACCCACCTCAAACAATGCACTTGTGATTTGTCCTAACGAACACACCTTGGCTGCATCCATCAATTTTTCAAAAATGTTTTGATTTTGAATCGCTGCATTTTGAATGATATTGATTTGATTTTCAACCTCTTTTGCTTTTGCTTGGTGTAAATTCTCTAATGTTTGAATTTGGAATTGTTTTTCCTCTTCTGTTGCACGAATTACTTCTGCTGGAATAACCGTTGGTGAACCTTTTGAACTCAAAAAGGTATTTACCCCAATAATTGGGAATTCTCCCGTATGTTTCAAAGTTTCGTAATACAACGATTCTTCTTGAATTTTACTTCTTTGATACATCGTTTCCATTGCACCAAGAACTCCTCCTCTTTCAGTAATTCTATCAAATTCAGCTAAAACCGCTTCTTCTACTAAATCAGTTAATTCTTCAATGATAAATGAACCTTGGATTGGGTTTTCGTTTTTCGCTAAACCCAATTCTTTATTAATAATTAACTGAATTGCCATCGCACGACGTACTGATTCTTCTGTTGGAGTCGTAATGGCTTCATCATAAGCATTGGTATGCAACGAGTTACAGTTATCATAAATAGCATATAACGCTTGTAAAGTCGTACGAATATCATTAAAATCAATCTCTTGCGCGTGTAATGAACGACCCGAAGTTTGAATGTGGTATTTCAACATTTGAGCTCTTTCGTTAGCTCCGTATTTGTTTTTCAAGGCTTTTGCCCAAATTTTACGTGCCACTCGACCAATTACTGCATATTCAGGATCAATTCCGTTTGAAAAGAAGAACGATAAATTCGGACCAAAGTCATTGATGTTCATTCCTCTACTTAAATAATATTCTACATAAGTGAATCCATTCGCTAACGTAAACGCTAACTGCGTTATTGGATTAGCTCCCGCTTCAGCAATGTGATAACCTGAAATCGAAACCGAATAGAAGTTACGAACATTTTGCTTGATGAAATATTCTTGAACATCTCCCATCAAACGTAATGCAAACTCCGTTGAGAAAATACACGTATTTTGTGCTTGGTCTTCTTTTAATATATCTGCTTGAACCGTTCCACGAACTTGTGCTAACGTTTTCACTTTGATATCTTGGTAAACATCTGCTGGCAACACTTGGTCTCCCGTTACTCCTAAAAGCAACAAACCTAAACCATTGTTTCCTTCAGGTAATTCTCCGTTATATCTTGGACGCTCTAAACCTTTATCGTCGTACAATTCTTTTTTCTTTTTCTCAACCTCTGCTTCTAAACCGTGTTCTTTGATGTATTTCTCACAATTTTGGTCGATAGCAGCATTCATGAAGAATCCTAATAACATTGGGGCTGGACCGTTAATTGTCATGGAAACTGAAGTTGCTGGGTGACTCAAATCGAAACCTGAGTATAATTTTTTAGCATCGTCTAAACAACAAATAGAAACTCCCGCATTACCAATTTTACCATAAATATCGGGTCTATGGTCTGGGTCATTTCCGTATAAGGTTACTGAGTCGAAAGCTGTTGATAAACGTTTTGCTGGCATTCCCAAAGACACATAATGGAAACGACGATTCGTTCTTTCTGGCCCTCCTTCTCCTGCAAACATACGTGTTGGATCTTCTCCTTCACGCTTGAATGGATATAATCCCGATGCGAATGGGAATTCTCCTGGTACGTTTTCTTGTAAATTCCATTTTAAGATATCGCCCCAAGCTTGGTATTTTGGTAAGGCAACTTTTGGAATTTGTGAATGCGATAACGATTCGGTATGTGTTTCAATTTTAATTTCTTTATCACGAACTTTGAAACTGTAAACCGGATTTTTGTATTTGTTTACTTTTTCGTCCCAAGTTAAAATGATTTCCCAATTGTATGGATCCAAATTCATTTTTACTCGGTCGAATTCTTTAGTTAATAACGAAACGAAATCTTTGTTATCAGCAGTAATTTTTAAAGAACTTTCAACAATTCCAGCTTTGTCTAATTGCGGTACATTTCCATTAACTGATTCAACTGTTTTGAAAATTCCGTATAATTTTTGAGCTACTTCTACTTGAGAAAGCGCTGTTTCATCGTATTTTCTATTGTTTTCTGCAATCTCAGATAAATAACGCGTTCTGTGTGGCGGAATTACGAAAATTTTCTCGCTCATTTCACGCGTAATTTCAAAAGTCGATTTTAAATCGGCTCCTGTTTTCTCAACAATCTTATCCATGATAGATTTGTAAAGCGTGTTCATTCCTGGATCGTTGAATTGCGACGCGATAGTTCCAAAAATTGGCATTTTATCGGTATCTACATCCCACAAATTATGATTGCGTTGGTACTGTTTTTTTACATCACGAATTGCATCTAATGCACCACGTTTGTCGAATTTATTCAATGCTACTAAATCAGCAAAATCTAACATATCGATTTTTTCCAACTGAGTTGCTGCTCCAAATTCTGGCGTCATTACATATAACGAAACATCAGAATGGTCCATAATTTCTGTATCTGATTGTCCAATTCCTGAAGTTTCTAATACAATTAAATCGTATTTTGCTGCTTTCAACACTTGAATCGCTTCTGCTACATATTTTGATAACGCTAAATTTGATTGACGAGTTGCTAACGAACGCATGTAAACACGTGAGTTATTGATGGCATTCATACGAATTCTATCACCTAACAAAGCACCTCCCGTTTTACGTTTTGATGGGTCAACCGAAATTAATCCGATGGTTTTCTCTGGAAAATCAATTAAAAAACGAAGTACTAATTCGTCTACTAAAGATGATTTTCCAGCACCACCCGTTCCTGTAATTCCTAAAACTGGAATTTTTGATGTTTCATTCTTTTGGTGAATTTCATCAAAAACCGATTTTGCAATTTCTGGAAAATTCTCAGCTGCAGAAATTAATCTTGCAATTGCCGTTGGGTTTTTCTCTTCGATATGCGATAATTCTCCCGTAAGTTTATCACCAATTGGATAATCGGAACGTTGTACTAAATCGTTAATCATCCCTTGTAATCCCATGGCACGACCATCATCTGGAGAATAAATTCTTTCGATTCCGTATTCGTGTAATTCTGAAATTTCAGAAGGTAAAATTACACCTCCACCTCCACCAAATATTTTGATGTGACCTGCTCCTTTTTCCTTAAGCAAATCGTACATATATTTGAAATATTCGTTATGACCTCCTTGGTAAGACGTCATTGCAATCGCATTCGCATCTTCTTGGATAGCCGTATTTACTACTTCTTCCACACTTCTATCATGTCCAAGGTGAATTACCTCAACACCTGTAGCTTGAATAATTCTACGCATGATATTAATGGCTGCATCATGTCCATCAAAAAGTGACGCTGCGGTCACAATTCTTACTTTATTTTTAGGAATATAAGGAGTTTGTAGTTCCATCTGTAATTTTTATTCGTTTTAAAGGGTGCAATTTACGAATTTAATAATTTTATTCCATTCAAAATTTTGAATTAATTACAAATAAAACAATAGTATTTTACTACTAATAGAAATTACTTTCTAATACAAAATTTATAAAAAATACGAATCAAAACGCTTTTTATAAATCAAAATAAAAAAAGAATGATTTTTGTAATTTAATATTTAGTAAAAAACTTTTTTCGTAAAAATTTAATAATCAATAACATAAGAATAACATAACCTTAACATTACAATTCAAAAAAAGGTAAGATATTTGCACTGTAATAAGAATAAAATTCTCATTTAGTTAGGGTTAGTTTAGAAAAAATCACTCCGATGCAAATCGGAGTTTTTTGTTTTTATATTGATTTTTACTAATGAAACTATATTATAAATCAACCTACTTTCTTTTCAAATACCCAATCACCGCATCATTAAAAACTACTGGTTGTTCTACATTTACCACATGACCGCAGTTTTGAATGATGAAAAGTTCGGCGGTTTTAACATGATTGGCAACGACTTGCTTTACGGAAGGTAAAAACATATAATCTTCTTCGCCCATGACGTAAAGTGTTGGAATATTCAGTTCTTTTTGGCGGAACCAACGTAATACTGGGTTAATTTCGGCTGTGAGTTTGAACCATTTGATGAATTCTTTTTGGTACAACTTCTTCGCTTCGTTAATGAACAACAAACGTGATTGTTTGTGATTCTTTTTTGGCATAATTACAAAGGCAAAAAACTTGTACAACACCAAATATGGCAACACATATTTAAACATATTTCCCAATCGCATTAAGACTTGCGAACGGAAATTCATTTTTAAAATGGCGCCACCTAAAATCATGCTTTTTACGCGTTCGGGATGCATTTCTGCCAATTGGCGAATAACGATGGAACCTAAAGAAATCCCAACAAAATGCGAAGATTCAATCTTTAAAAAATCGATAACCTCAACAATGTCTTCGGCTATGGCTTTAAAGGTATATTTCTGTTTTAATGCCGATTTCAATTGGTCTTTTGAATTTCCATGACCGCGCAAATCCAATAACAACACATTAAAATGCTTCTGAAAATCGCGAATTTGCTTGAACCATATAGACGAACTTCCTCCTGCTCCATGAACAAAAGTCACCCATTCGGTACTGGTTTCGTTTTTATAAATTGTGTAGGAAATCAAATGTTTCAATTTTTGTCAAATGTACTGTTTTTTAAACAACTACATTGTTGAACAAATTTTAAATTTTAGCATGAAGTAATTTGAAATAATCAAACGCTTTCAACAAGCGACTGCCGTACCAAGAAAACATTTCGCCATCCACAAAAACGGTTTTCGCATGGTGCGTAAAACGTCCAATTTCAAACGCATGTTCATCTTTAAACGGAAAAGGTTCGGAAGACAAAAACACATAATCAGGATCGCCCTCTAAACGGATTTTCTTCAACTCGATTTCTGGATAACGTCCTTCTTTGTTAGCATAAATATTCTCGAAATGATTTAATTTCAATAATTCGTTGATAAACGTATGATTTCCCGCTACCATGTGAGGATTGGCCCAAATAAAATAAGCCGCTTTTTTAATCGGTTTATCTTTGATAAATTGTTGAAAATCTTGATACGCAAAATTGATTTTATCTACCCATTTTCGAGCTTCCGTACGTTTATTGAAGAGTTGACCGAAATCTTGTATCATTTGTAGATTATCTTCAATCGTCAGAATATCCGTAACCCAAACGGGACAAATTTGAGATAATTCTTCTACAATTTCTTTGGTGTTTTCCTCTTTATTGCAAATGATAATATCAGGCTGAAGTGCTCTTATTTTATCAAATTTGATGGTTTTAGTTCCTCCAACAATTGCTTTTGTGGCTTTAAAATGAAACGGATGCACACAGAATTTAGTAATTCCAACAATGTTATCTTCCAAACCTAAATCATACAATAATTCGGTTTGAGAAGGCACTAACGAAACGATTCGCAAAGGTGTAGTTTCGAAAGTGTGTTGGGTTCCTAATTGGTCTTGCATTGGTTCAATATTCAAAATTCAGCGTTCAACATTCAAAATTTACCCTAAAATCTCTTCCATCTCCTCTTGCAACTTCAATGCTTCTTCCCTAGCCTTTGCTGCGAAATCCATTCCGTTTGAAGCGTAAATAATGCCTCTAGAAGAATTGATTAACAAGCCTACGTTTTCGCTCATTCCGTACTTACAAACCTCAGCTAAACTTCCGCCTTGAGCACCAACACCTGGCACTAATAAGAAACTATCAGGAACTATTTTTCTAATTTCAGTAAAATATTCTGCTTTGGTTGCACCCACTACGTACATTAAATTATGCGCGTTTTTCCATGATTTTGAAGTTTCTAAAACCACTTTGTACAATTCTTTTCCTTCCACATTTTGTGTTTGGAAATCGAAAGCGCCTTCGTTTGAAGTTAACGCCAACATAATCGTATGCTTATCCTCAAATGCTAAGAAAGGTTCCACTGAATCTTTTCCCATATAAGGCGCCACTGTTACCGAATCGAAATCCAAATCATTAAAAAAAGCGCGAGCATACATCGAAGAAGTATTACCAATATCACCACGTTTGGCATCCGCAATAGTGAAGATATCAGGATGTTTCTCGTTGATGTAATTAATAGTTTTTTCTAACGATTGCCAACCTTTGATTCCATAAGCTTCGTAAAAAGCTGTGTTTGGTTTGTACGAAACACATAAATCATGAGTCGCATCAATAATCGCTTTATTGAATTCGAAAATGGGATCTTCGGTTTGAAGTAAATGCTCGGGAATTTTATTCAAATCGACATCCAAACCAATGCAAAGAAATGATTTTTTAGTTCGGATTTGTGTAATTAGTTGTTCAGTAGTCATTGTGTTGTTGTTGGTTGTTTAAACGCAAAGTTCGCAAAGTTTTTCGCAAAGTTCGCAAGGATTTAAAAAAAATGCCAAACAAATTATTGTTTAGCATCTTTTCTCTGTATTCTATGTTCTGTTTTCTTTCATTTAGAAAACTTCGCTTTCTTTTAGTTTTTCGGTGTTGGCTACCAATTGTAATTCTTCAATCATTTTGTGAAGATTTCCATTCATGAAACCATCTAAATCGAAGATACTTAAACCAATTCTATGATCGGTAATTCTACCTTGTGCATAGTTGTAAGTACGAATTTTAGCCGAACGGTCTCCCGAACTTACTTGAGAATTACGTTTTTTCGCATCTTCTTCTTGCTTTTTGGCCAATTCCATTTCGTACAAACGTGAACGTAAAACCGTTAACGCTTTGTCTTTGTTTTTATGTTGCGATTTCTCGTCCTGACATTGCGCTACCAAACCTGTTGGAATGTGCGTCATACGAACCGCTGATTTTGTAGTATTTACCGATTGCCCACCAGGACCAGACGAACAGAAAAAGTCGATACGAACGTCGTTCATGTCGATTTGTACGTCAAATTCTTCTGCTTCTGGCAACACCATTACGGTTGCTGCTGAAGTATGCACACGTCCTTGTGTTTCTGTTTGTGGCACACGTTGTACACGGTGAACTCCTGCTTCGTATTTTAAAGTTCCATATACATCTTCTCCTGTCACTTCAAAAATCACCTCTTTAAAACCTCCAGAAGTTCCTTCACTAACATCTACTACAGAAGTTCTCCAACCTTTAGAATCGCAATATTTGGTGTACATACGGTACAAATCTCCAGCAAAGATAGAAGCCTCATCTCCACCCGTACCTGCTCGGATTTCCACCATTACGTTTTTAGCATCTTCTGGATCTTTAGGAATCAACATATATTTGATTTCTTCTTCTAATTGAGGCAAACGTTCTTTCGCTTCATCCAATTGCATTTTAGCCATTTCAACCATTTCGGCATCCGAACCATCTGCAATAATTTCGTTAGCTTCTTTTATATTTCCGTCAAGATTAATGTACTCTTCACGTTTATCTACTAAAGCTTTAAGGTCTTTGTATTCTTTATTTAATTGTACATAACGCTTTTGATCCGCAATTACATCAGGTTGAATAATCAAATCTGATACTTCGTCAAAACGTTGTTTTACATATTGTAATCTATCTAACATAGCTGTTATTTATTTTGGAGTGCAAAGTTACAATTTTAGTTGAAAGTTTAAAAGTTTCTGTGTTTAAATGTTTTGTCATCAAAATCAACACATTAAAAAAAAATTATTTAAAATAAGTCTAAATAAATTTTGTTGTTTCGTTTCGACTTAATATTTTTGCTTTATTATTTTAATTAAATCTAAATAAAATGAATAAAATAGTATTATCAACTCTTTTGTTGTCATCGCTACTTGGTCTCAGTCAAGAAAAAAATGATTCAATAAAAGTTTTAAAAGAAGTTACCGTTGAAGGGACAAGAGAAAACAAATACAAAAAAGAAAGCAGTACAACTGTTTCTAAAATGCCATTGAAGGATATTGAAAATCCACAAGTGTACAATTCTATTCCAGCTAATCTTTTAAAAGAGCAAGTAGTAACCAACTTTAACGACGCACTTAAAAACGCAACAGGTGTAACCCGACTTTGGGAATCTACAGGTCGTAATGGCGATGGAGCAGAATATTACTCAATGCGTGGTTTTGCTGTTCAACCTTCAATGGTAAATGGATTGCCAGCTTTAACTAACACTACAATCGACCCAATTAACATCGATAACATCGAAGTCATCAAAGGTCCTTCAGGAACGTTGTTTGGAAGTAGTGTGATTTCGTATGGTGGATTAATCAACGTAGTAACTAAAAAACCGCATCAACAATTTGGTGGTGAAATCAGCTACAACAACGGAACCTATGGAAGCAATCGCGTAACTGCTGATGTTAATCTTCCTTTGAATGAGAAAGCTGCGGTTCGCGTGAATTCAGCTTACACTACGGAAGAATCGTTTCAAGATGCTGGATTTTCAAATTCATTCTTTTTAGCGCCTTCTTTAAAATATGAAGTTAACGACAAATTAACTTTCTTAGTAAACACCGAATTTTACAAAAATACCTCAGCAAAAGCAAGCATGATTTTCTTGAGTCGCTACTCACCGCTTTCATTTGATTCAATGGAGTTATTTGACAAAAACTACAAAAAATCGTTTACTTCAAATGATTTAACCATGAACAACAATTCGTTCAACATGCAAATGCAAGCGTTGTACAAATTATCGAACAATTGGACTTCGCAAACGGTTTTATCTAAAAGTTCAACCAAAACAAATGGTTATTATCAGTATTTATGGGATTCTGCTAATGGCGATGAATTCA
This sequence comes from Flavobacterium sp. UBA6203, assembly GCA_002421645.1. Next base: position 3,338 of record DIST01000044.1, on the reverse strand, counting down.
CACGCTATATTTCTAAAGCCGATGGGACCTTCTACACTACAGACATCCAACAAAATTTCATTGGCGATTTCAAAATCGGAAACATGAGAAATCGTTTAATAGCTGGATTGGATTATTACAATTCGAGATTGATTAACGGTGGTTCTGGTTGGGTTGCGAATGGAATTGTTTCTTTAGTGAATGGAACCGATACAGGAGTTCTAACACAAGCTGGCACTGACGCTCTTTTAACCGGAAGTTTTGCCGGAAATACAGAAGCCAACCAAGAAATCATGAGTGCATACGTTTCTGATGTATTGAATGTTACCAATAAATTATCGGTAATGGCAAGTTTACGTTTGGATTATTTCGACGGAAAAACTTCGCAATATGATGGCGTAGAAACAGAAGGTCAAGTAGCCTTATCTCCAAAATTTGGTGCCGTGTATCAAATCGTTGAAAACAAAGTATCTGTTTTTGGAAATTACATGAACGGATTTAAAAATGTAGCTCCAACGACGGTGGCCGATTTAGATGGAAGCAATCCAAGAATTAAAGAATTTGATCCAGAACAAGCGAATCAGTTTGAAGTAGGTTTAAAAACAAGTTTGTATAAAGATATTATTTCAGCTTCGGTGAGTTATTATGACATTCGTGTGAAAGACCGCGTAATTACAGATCCAAACAATATTAACAACTCCATTCAAGGTGGTGAAGTTGAAAGCAAAGGTGTTGAAGTCAGCATCGTTGCCAATCCAATTAAAGGATTAAACGTTATTGCAGGTTTTAGTCATAATGATGCTGAAGTTACAAAAGAATCTCCTGGCGATGGTTATTTAGGCTTACGTCCAGAAGAAGCGGGTCCAGAAACGTTAGTAAATTTATGGGCAAATTACACCGTAACAAACGGACAATTAAAAGGTTTCGGAATTGGTTTTGGTGGTAACTACGCTAGCGAATACAAAACCTTAAACAGAGCCAACACAGGAACTTTCGCCTTACCTGATTATACGATTTTAAATTCGGCTGTATCGTATGACAACGACAAGTTTAACGTGACATTAAAATTGAATAATATGTTGAACGAGAAATATTATTCGGGTTGGTCAACGGTTACGCCACAACGTTTACGCAGCATTACCGCTGGTGTTACTTATAAATTTTAGTTTATTTTCTGTTTAGTTTAAAGTAAGCTCCTCATTTCGGTGGGGAGTTTTTATCGTAATCACATGCAAAAATCAAGTTTCAAAAAAGGCATTCGAAAATTACACCTTTGGTTAGGTTTATCCACAGGTTTAATCGTTTTTATCATTTCGATTACGGGTGCGATTTATGTTTTTCAGGAAGAAATCACCAATTACCTTCGAAAAGATGCTATTTATCATCACGAAGCAAATATCGCCAACAAACAACCGCTTTCGCTTAAAGTGTTAGAGCAAAAAGTAGATGCGTTTACCAATGAAAAACATCCAATTCACTGGGTAACCGTTCCTATTGATAAAAACCGAAGCTACATTTTTTATTACTACGAAAGAAATCCGGAAGGTTGGAATTTTTACGAAGAATATGTCGTTTACAAATCGGTTTATGTGAATCCGTTTACGGGTGAAATTCGTGGAGTTTATGATGAAACTTTAGACTTTTTCAACATCATCAAATCCATTCACTTCAGTTTTATGCTGAAAACCGATTGGGGAACGTATGTGTGCGGCATTCCGACATTGATTTTTGTTTTCATGTTGATTTCGGGAATAATTTTATGGTGGCCTAAAAACAAAAACGCCAGAAAACAACGCTTTGCTTTCAATTGGAAAAACGTAAAAAGTTGGAAACGCAAAAACTACGATTTGCATAATATTTTAGGATTTTACGTGTCGTCATTAGCTTTTGTGGTTGCCTTTACGGGATTATTCTATGCGTTTTTCTTCGTTCAAGCGATTTTATACTTTGTATTTTCGGGCGGAAGCACAACATATCCTGATTTTTCGCACATTCAAACCAAAGCACCAATCGAAATGCGAGATGAACATACCTTAGATAAAATTGGTAAAAAAGTCGAAGAATTATATCCTGATGCGTTTCAATACAGTTTGGATTTTGGTTACGAACATTTAGACGACCACGAACATCCGAATTATGATGTATTTGTGAAGCAACTCTCCTACTCATATCATGTGAATCACAGTTTGATTTTTGATGAAAATTCGGGAGAATTGTTGCACCAACATTCGCATCATGACAAGAACTTGGGCGAAAAAGCCGTAGCTGCAAATTACGATATTCATATTGGAGCTATTTTTGGCATTTGGAGCAAGATTTTAGCGTTGATTATTAGTTTAGTCTGCGCTTCATTACCGGTTACCGGATTCTTTATTTGGTGGGGAAAACGAAATAAAAAATAAAACGATGTGTTGCAATTATTCCATTTTAAAACAAACCCAAAACGGCATGCTGATTTTCTTGAAAGGTTGTGGCAATTACCAATTAACCTTCAACAACCTCAACTTTAGCCTTACCGAAGACGAATTAATTGCGTTTGCAAACTACTTAAAACGCATTGATATTGACTATTGGGAAAAGGAATACGAACACTCCATTTACAAAAAGAAAATCCCAATACCCACATTGCAAAGCAATTTCATTATTCTCATTACCCGATTGGAATTGTACGAATTGCTCTTACTCCTCAACTTCGAAAACACAAACGAAATATTAAGTTATAACGATTTGAAAAACGGAATAATTTGGAATTAAAGCTCACTTTGGTGGGCTTTTACATTTTATCTGAAAATCAATTATTTAAAATTTTTATTTAAAATAAATCTAAATAAACTTTGTGAATTCATTTTGACTTTATACATTTGCATCGTTATTTTAATTAAATCTAAATAAGATGTATAAAACCATTTTTAAAACCATAGTCATATTGTCTTCCCTACAGGCAATGGCACAAGAACATAATAATGACATTAGCGACAATTTTTTTATGGAAAATGATACTGTGAAAAAATTAAAAGAAGTCATTATAGAAGCTAAAAACAATCCCTCTAAATCTTCCGTAAACAGAGCTGGAATCAAAGAAAAAGACTTGCCACAAGCTATTCAGGTTATTGGAACAGAAATTATCCAACAACAACAATCTATCCGTTTAAGTGATGTGGTTAAAAATGCAAATGGCGTTTATGTAGGTTCGGCTCGTGGTGGTGCTCAAGAATCGTTTTGGTCAAGAGGTTATGATATGTCGGCAAACAATATGTTTAAAAATGGATTCCGTTTTAATGGCGGTTCCATTCCAGAAGTTTCATCATTAGAAAAAGTAGAAATTTTAAAAGGAAGCGCTGCTTTATTATATGGAAATG
>DIST01000059.1:1956-9023 GCA_002421645.1 Flavobacterium sp. UBA6203 | reverse complement strand
TGAATTAAAGCCAACGCATTTTCTCCTTTTAAGAAAAATTCTCCCATGTGAGAAACATCAAAAACACCCACGCCATTTCTAACGGTTTCGTGTTCTGCATTTACTCCTTCATATTGTACTGGCATATTGTATCCAGCAAACGGAACCATTTTAGCTCCTAAACTTTCGTGAATGTGCGTTAACGCTGTATTTTTCATGATTTGATGTTGTATTTTTTGAATGCGCTAATTTATTGAAAATTCTTAAAAAAGCACCCAGATTTGCCTTAAAATTTGAGAACTATTTATTTTTTGTTAATAATGCTGATAAATCTTGCATTTTAACAATTGTTTGCAGAATTTTGGACTTTTAAAATTAACCAAATGGAAACTACACATTATATAAGTTCAGATTTATTGTCGATTGACATGATTAACGAGATTGTTTTTCAAGGAAAACAATTGGCATTATCAGAAGAAGCTATCGTAAACATTGAGAAATGTAGAAAATACTTAGACGATAAAATGAAATCGAACTCTGATCCAATTTACGGAATTAACACCGGATTTGGTTCGTTGTGTAATGTGAAAATTTCGAATGAAAACTTATCAAAACTTCAAGAGAATTTAGTAAAATCACACGCTTGCGGAACAGGGGAGGAAGTACCTCATGAAATTGTAAAAATCATGTTGTTATTGAAAATCCAATCGTTAAGCTACGGACATTCGGGGGTTCAGTTAGTAACGGTGCAACGTTTGATTGATTTTTATAATAATGATGTTTTACCTGTAATTTATACACAAGGTTCCTTGGGTGCTTCGGGAGATTTAGCTCCGTTAGCGCATTTATCGTTACCCTTGTTAGGAGAAGGTGAAGTTTATGTTGATGGTTTCAGACAGCCTTCATCAAAAGTATTAGCAAAATTTGGTTGGGAACCAATCGTTTTACAATCGAAAGAAGGTTTGGCATTGTTGAATGGAACGCAATTCATGAGCGCTTATGGCGTTTACTGTTTGATTAAAGCTGAGAAAATTTCCTATTTAGCCGATTTAATTGGAGCCGTTTCATTAGAAGGTTTTGATGGAAGAATCGAGCCATTTACCGATTTGATTCACTTAGTTCGTCCTCATAAAGGTCAAGTCCAGACGGCTGAAAGAATGCGTGATTTGTTAGAAGATAGTGAAATCATTGCGCAACCAAAAGTTCATGTGCAAGATCCATATTCATTCCGTTGTATTCCACAAGTGCATGGCGCTTCAAAAGATACGATTGATTATGTGAAAAAAGTGTTCCGTACTGAAATCAACTCGGTAACTGATAATCCAAATATTTTCGTTGGAGAAGATTTGATTATTTCAGGTGGAAATTTCCACGGACAACCTTTGGCTTTAGCATTAGATTTCTTAGGAATAGCGTTATCAGAATTAGGAAGTATTTCGGAAAGAAGAACCTATCAATTGATTTCGGGACTAAGAAATTTACCAGCGTTTTTGGTAAACGATCCAGGATTGAATTCAGGTTTCATGATTCCACAATATACAGCGGCAAGTATCGCAAGTCAAAACAAACAATTAGCAACACCAGCAAGTATTGATAGTATTGTTTCTTCAAACGGACAAGAAGATCATGTGAGTATGGGAGCTAACGCAGCTACTAAAACCTTACGTATTGTTGAAAACGTAGAACGTATTTTGGCTATCGAATTATTAAACGGTTCGCAAGCTTTAGAATTCAGAAGACCTTTAAAATCAAGTGAATTTATTGAAAGTTTTGTAAAATCGTACAGAGAAGAAGTTTCGTTTGTATCAGAAGATCGAATTCTGCATTACGATATTGAAAAATCAGTTTCGTTTTTGAATAGTTTTCAAATTGAAATGGAAGATTAATACAAAGTAGTATAAAACTAAAAAGCTCAAGATTTCTTGAGCTTTTTTTTATAAAAATAAAATGGTAATAATCGCTATAATTGCTGGAAGCGCTTGTACATAAAATATTTTCTTAGAAGCGGAATAAGCTCCGAAAATTCCAGCAACCGTCACACAGCAAAGAAAAAAGATAGCAATATTTTGGCTCCAATTTTCATCTGAAATAGCTAACGACCAAAGTAATCCTGCGGATAAAAATCCGTTATACAAACCTTGATTAGCGGCTAAAACTTTTGTTTTTTCAAATAAATCTTCGGGAATGGTTCGGAATACTTTTTTGGCAGCTGTTGTCCAAGCAAACATTTCTAACCATAAAAAACACAAATGAAGGAGTGCTATTATAACAATTAGTATTTTGCTGATGATGTGCATAAGCTATTCGATTCTTTGATAAAAGTTTATAATTAATTTTTATTAATTGTTTAGTTCGCCTAATGTTTTATGAATTTTTCTTTTGTGATGGGTTTGTTTTAGATTTTCATTTCCTGAAATAATACTGATATTTCCATCGATTTCAAACATCGCTAATTTTACGTCTTTATAATATTCGATTCCGTGTTCACGCATGGCTTCTTCAAGTTCTTCTGATGTAATCCCTAATCGAGCAAGGGTTTTGAACTCAATCTTTCCGTTGTGTATTAGAACTTCAGGTTTGTCTTGAACTAATTCTTTGATGAATTTTGACTTCAGCATCACTTTTTTAAAAATAGAATTGATTAAAAAAAGTGAAAAAGCAGCTATAATTCCTCCATACAAAGAAGTATTAGCGCCAACCATTGCATTTTGGACGGAATTACTAATCAATAAAATCAGAATAACATCAGCCGTATTAAGTTGAGAAAGCTCTTTTTTTCCAAATATTCGCAAAGCAATTATCATGAAAAAATAAACAGCAACACTTCTTAATGTGATGTCGATATACGGATTCATTTAATTCTTTTAAAAACTATAACAATAAGACTTATTAAAGCAGTTGCTTCGGCGAACATTCCAATTGTTAACATGATGTTTGCTCCAGGCCAATGCATTAATTTAAATAAAGAACCAATTATAGTAATTACCATTCCTAAAAGAAATAAAACTAATGGAACTGAATATTGCTTTTTCATAATCTATCTAATTTTGAACACTAAACTATTTCCACTTAAAGTTTTTCTCAATTGCTTTAATCATCTCTCCTGCGATGTCTTTTTGAGTCGCGCCTTCAATTCCTTCTAAACCAGGAGAAGAATTTACTTCTAACAATAACGGACCTTTAGATGAGCGAATAATATCTACTCCAGCTACTTTTAAATTCATAGCTTTTGCTGCTTTAATAGCAATTCTCTTTTCCTCAGAAGTAATTTTCACAACTGAGGCTGTTCCACCCATATGAATATTGGCTCTAAATTCTCCAGGCGCAGCTTCACGTTGCATAGCCGCAACAACTTTTCCGTCAACTACAAAGAGTCTTAAATCTTTACCGTTGGCTTCTTTAATAAATTCTTGAACTAAAATATTCGCATTTAAACTCTTGAAAGCATTGATTACGGATTCAGCAGCTTTTTTAGTTTCTGCCAAAACGACACCTTTTCCTTGAGTTCCTTCTAATAATTTTACAATCAAAGGCGAACCGCCTACCATTTTAATCAAATCATCAGTATCTAATGGAGAATTTGCAAATCCTGTAGTTGGAATGTCTACACCATTATTTAATAATAATTGCAACGAAAAAAGTTTATCTCTTGATTGCGTAATGGCTGATGCATTATTCAAAGCAAATACTTTTAAAGCTTCAAATTGACGTGTCAAAGCACAACCATAATACGTCATGCTAGGACGAATTCTAGGAATTACGGCATCAAAATCGTTTAAAACTTTTCCGCCTCGGTAATGAATTTCGGGTTTTGTAGCGTCTAACTTCATGTAGCAGTACTTCAAATTTAAGAAATGCATTTCATGACCTCTTAATTCGCCTGCTTCTAAAATACGTTTGTTGCTATATAACTCAGGATTACTGGCTAATAAACCAATTTTTAATCCTTTTTTGTTTTCTGTTGCAGCGTAATAATATTCTTTAAGTTTTTCGGTTGTAGGTTGTCCTAATAAATAGCGTTTTTCAGGATCTACTAAAACACGTCCCGACATAGCTTCACGACCTAACAACATTCGGAAACCCATTGAATCACGATTAGTTAAAGTAACCTCAATTTCCCAAGTTTTGCCACCAATTTCAAGTTTGGTTTTAATTACATAGCGCTGTTCTCTGAAACCACTGGAACTTTTAACTACTCTTTTGTCAATTAAAGGGGCTTCACAGTGAATAACTGCTTTTGCATTATTTTGTATAGGATTGATATCGAATTTAACCCAACTCTCGCTGTCTTTTTCAAATGTAACAATATTGATGGCGTGCAAAGCTGATGTTTTTGCACCCGAATCAACACGAGCTTTGATAGTTGGAATACCTAGAGCAGGGAAGGAGCACCATTCTTCACTTCCTACGATAACTTTGTCTTGCATAAATGAATTGTAATTTAGAACTAATGTAGTATTTTTTTTAATACAATTATCATTTCTGCAAATAAAAAAAAACCAAGCTTAAGAGCTTGGTTCTTCTAGTTTTTTAATTTCTATTTTGAGTTCTTGACTACTTTCATCTAAATCCATAAAAATCTGGTCACCTTCATGAATTTTGTGCGTTATGATTTCCTCAGCAAGAGCATCTTCTACATATTTTTGTATGGCTCTTTTTAAAGGTCGGGCACCAAATTGCTTATCGAAACCTTTATCTGCAATGAAATCTTTTGCTTTTTCAGAAAGAACAAGCGTATAGCCTAAATCTTTAACTCTTAAATACAATTTATCCATTTCGATATCAATAATTTTATCAATATCGTGTTTTTCTAATGCATTGAATACGATTACATCATCAATACGATTTAAGAATTCTGGAGCAAATGCTTTTTTCAAGGCATTTTCGATAATTCCTTTAGAATGTTCTTCAGTTTGTGCTTGTTTTGCAGCTGTTCCAAATCCAACACCAGTTCCAAAATCTTTTAATTGGCGTGCACCAACGTTAGAAGTCATGATGATAATCGTATTTCTAAAATCGATTTTACGACCTAAACTATCGGTTAAATGTCCGTCATCTAAAACTTGAAGCATCATATTAAAAACATCAGGATGTGCTTTTTCTATTTCGTCTAAAAGTACCACACAATAAGGTTTTCTTCTTACTTTTTCAGTTAATTGTCCACCTTCTTCGTATCCAACGTATCCTGGAGGCGCTCCAACTAAACGTGAAATTGCAAATTTTTCCATGTATTCACTCATGTCGATACGAACTAATGCATCTTCAGAGTCGAATAATTCTTTCGCAATAACTTTAGCTAATTGTGTTTTTCCAACTCCGGTTTGACCTAAGAAAATAAACGAACCAATTGGCTTGTTTGGATCCTTTAATCCGGCACGATTTCTTTGAATAGATTTTGCAATTTTTTGAACTGCTTCATCTTGTCCAATTACCTTACCTTTAATTAGTTCTGGTAAATGAGCTAATTTATTACTTTCAGTTTGAGCAATGCGATTTACAGGGATTCCAGTCATCATAGAAACTACATCTGCAACGTTATCTTCTGTAACGGTTACTTTGTTGTTTTTAGAATCTTCTTCCCATTGTTCTTGAGCGATTGCTAAGTCTTTTTCGATGCGTTTTTCATCATCACGAAGTTTAGCAGCTTCCTCGTATTTCTGTTTTTTAACAACCGTATTTTTAAGTTCGCGAACTTCTTCTAATTTCTTTTCTAATTCCAAAATTTGCTTTGGAACATCAATATTGATGATATGTACACGAGATCCTGCTTCATCTAAAGCATCAATAGCTTTGTCTGGAAGGAAACGATCGGTCATATATCGATTAGTTAATTTCACACACGCTTCAATAGCTTCTGGAGTGTAAATTACATTATGATGATCTTCGTATTTAGGTTTGATGTTGTTCAAAATCGTAATTGTTTCTTCAACTGATGTTGGTTCTACAATTACTTTTTGGAAACGTCTTTCTAAAGCGCCATCTTTCTCTATATATTGACGGTATTCATCTAAAGTTGTTGCTCCAACACATTGAATTTCACCTCTAGCTAATGCTGGTTTAAACATGTTAGAAGCGTCTAAAGAACCTGTAGCTCCACCCGCACCAACAATGGTGTGAATTTCGTCAATGAACAAGATGATATCGTCGTTTTTCTCTAATTCATTCATTACGGCTTTCATTCGCTCTTCGAATTGACCGCGGTATTTTGTTCCTGCTACTAAACTTGCTAAATCAAGTGTAACGACACGTTTATTGAATAAATTTCGAGATACTTTCTTTTTAATAATTCGTAGAGCTAAACCTTCAGCAATAGCCGATTTTCCAACTCCAGGCTCTCCAATTAAAAGCGGGTTGTTTTTCTTTCTTCTGCTTAAGATTTGTGAAACGCGTTCAATTTCTTTTTCACGTCCTACTACGGGGTCTAATTTTCCTTCTTCGGCCATTTCAGTTAAATCACGACCAAAGTTATCTAAAACAGGAGTTTTAGACTTTTTGTTTGTTTTGCTTCCAGAAGGAGGAGTGTTACTAAAGCCACTGTCTTTCATACCTTCATCATTTCCGTTATCATCGTTGAACGATTCTGCTTTCGGTAAATTTTCTAAATAATCGTCTTCGTTTGTCATCATGGCTGTATATTGTTCTTTAACGGATTCGTAATCAATTTTAATTCTATTCAAAAGTTTTGTAGTGGGGTCATTTTCATTTCGTAAAATACAAAGTAAAAGATGAGCTGTACTAATTTCAGAGTTGTTAAACAATTTAGCTTCTAAAAACGTTGTTTTCAAAGCTCTTTCGGCTTGTCTAGTAAGATGTAGATTTTGTTTTTCTAAATTTTGAATTCCATTAGGATTGGCAGGACTCAGAATTTCAACTTTTTTTCTTAGATGAGATAAATCTATTCCTAAGTTGTTTAAAATATTTATTGCTTTACCATTACCATCTCTTAGTATCCCGAGCATTAAATGTTCAGTACCAATAAAGTCATGACCTAAACGCAAAGCTTCTTCTTTACTGTAGGTAATTACATCTTTAACTCTTGGTGAAAAATTATCGTCCATAATAATATAGTAATGATTGTAAAATTACAA
>DIST01000059.1:0-1842 GCA_002421645.1 Flavobacterium sp. UBA6203 | reverse complement strand
CAGCTTACATCGATTATTCGATGTCTGTTATTGTGTCACGTGCACTTCCTGATGTTAGAGATGGTTTAAAACCAGTACACCGTAGAGTTTTGTATGGAATGTACGAATTAGGAGTTCTTTCGAACAGAGCCCACAAAAAGTCGGCAAGGATTGTTGGAGAAGTTTTAGGTAAATATCACCCTCATGGTGATACCTCTGTATATGATGCAATGGTACGTATGGCTCAAGAATGGAGTTTGCGTTACTTAATGGTTGACGGTCAAGGTAACTTTGGTTCTGTCGATGGTGATAGTCCAGCAGCAATGCGTTACACCGAAGCCAGAATGAAAAAGATTTCGGAAGAAATGTTGGCTGATATAGACAAAGAAACAGTGGATTTCCAATTGAACTTTGACGATACGTTACAAGAGCCAACAGTTATGCCAACTAAAATCCCTACGTTATTAATTAACGGAGCTTCGGGTATTGCGGTTGGTATGGCAACCAACATGGCGCCTCACAATTTGACAGAAGTTATTAATGGAACTTTAGCTTACATTGACAATAATGATATTGAAATTGATGAATTAATTAATCACATCAAAGCACCTGATTTCCCTACTGGTGGAACTATTTATGGTTACGAAGGAGTGAGAGAAGCATTCAAAACAGGTAGAGGTCGTATTGTAATGCGTGCTAAAGTTGGTTTTGAAGAAGTAAATGGTAGAGAAGCTATCATTGTAACTGAAATTCCTTATCAGGTGAATAAGGCAAATATGATTAAACATACTGCCGATTTAGTTAACGAAAAGAAAATTGAAGGCATTTCGAATATTCGAGATGAATCGGATAGAAATGGTATGCGTATTGTTTACGAATTAAAACGTGATGCCGTACCAAACGTAGTTTTAAATACACTTTATAAGTTTACTCAATTACAATCTTCTTTCAGTGTAAATAACATTGCATTGGTTAATGGTCGTCCTCAATTATTGAATCTTAAAGATTTGATTCATTATTTCGTAGAACACCGTCATGATGTTGTAGTTCGTAGAGCACAATATGATTTAAGAAAAGCTGAAGAAAGAGCGCATATTTTAGAAGGTTTAATCATTGCATCAGATAATATTGATGAAGTAATCAAAATTATTAGAGCTTCTAAAGATGGTGATGAAGCGAGAGCAAAATTAATTGAGCGTTTCAAATTATCAGAAATTCAAGCGCGTGCTATTGTTGAAATGCGTTTAAGACAATTAACAGGTCTTGAGCAAGATAAATTGCGTGCTGAGTATGAAGAAATCATGAAATTGATTGCTTATTTGAAAGAATTATTGGCAAGCAAAGAAATGAGAATGCAGGTAATTAAAGACGAATTAGCTGAAGTAAGAGATAAATATGGAGATGAGCGTCGTTCGCAAATAGAATATTCGGGTGGTGATGTAAGTATCGAAGATTTAATTGCAGATGAAAGTGTAGTTATTACAATTTCGCATGCAGGTTACATCAAACGTACTTCATTATCAGAATACAAAACACAAAATAGAGGAGGAGTTGGGCAAAAATCAGCAGGAACAAGAGATCAAGATTTCTTAGAACATTTATTTGTTGCAACGAATCATCAATATTTAATGTTCTTTACCCAAAAAGGTAAATGTTATTGGATGCGCGTTTATGAAATTCCAGAAGGAACAAAAGCAAGTAAAGGCCGTGCAATTCAGAACTTAATTAACATTGAACAAGACGATAAAGTAAAAGCGTTTATTTGTACTCAAGACTTGAAAGACCAAGATTACATCAACAGTCATTATGTTATTATGGCTACGAAACAAGGTCAAGTGAAGAAAACGCCGCTTGAACAATATT
>DIST01000011.1 GCA_002421645.1 Flavobacterium sp. UBA6203 | reverse complement strand
AGCATTAAAGCAGGAAATTGCAAAAGTAATTGTAGGTCAGGATGAAGTCGTACATCAAATTGTGATGAGTATTTTTTCAGGTGGACATGCTTTATTAATTGGTGTGCCTGGTTTAGCAAAAACCTTGATGGTTAATACTATTTCGCAAGCTTTAGGTTTGAATTTCAAAAGAATTCAATTTACGCCTGATTTAATGCCGTCCGATATTTTAGGAAGTGAAATTTTAGATGAAAATCGTCATTTTAAATTCATCAAAGGACCAATATTTTCCAATATCATCTTGGCAGATGAGATCAACAGAACACCACCAAAAACGCAAGCCGCTCTTTTAGAAGCTATGCAAGAACGTGCGGTAACTGTAGCTGGACATCATTATAAATTAGATTTGCCTTATTTTGTATTGGCAACTCAAAATCCAATTGAGCAAGAAGGAACTTATCCATTACCAGAAGCGCAATTAGATCGTTTTATGTTTGCTGTGAAATTGGATTATCCAAGTTTTGAAGAAGAAGTAAATGTAGTAAAAGCAACCACTTCTGATTTTAAACCTGTGGTAAATTCTTTATTTACTGCTCAAGAAATTATTGATTTTCAAAATGTAATTCGTAAGTTACCCGTTGCTGATAATGTAATTGAATATGCCGTTTCGTTAGTAAGCAAAACGCGTCCCGATAATCCACTTTCAAACGAATTTGTTAAAACTTATATCGATTGGGGTGCTGGTCCAAGGGCTTCACAAAATTTAATTTTAGCAGCAAAAACCAACGCCGCTTTTAATGGTAAATTTTCTCCAGATATTGAAGATGTAAAAGCAGTAGCCATTGGAATTCTTCGTCACAGAATCGTAAAAAATTACAAAGCCGACGCTGAAGGAATTTCGGAAGAAGATATTATTAAAAAACTTTTTTAAAGAAGTTTTATGTTCGGTTTAGCAATTGATTTAAATAAACGTATGCATGGTTTAGATATTGCTAGATCAATTGCAATTTCATTGGTTGTGTTTTCACATAGTCTTTGGATTAGTGATTTTTTTCCTCCATTAATTAGTTGGTTAATGCAGTTGAGCGGAACAATTGGGGTGGAATTTTTTTTTATAATTAGCGGATTTTTAATTGGTAAAATCGTCCTTCGAATGCTTGAGAATGAGGATTTTTCTTTTTCAAGTGTTATAGTTTTTTTAAAGAGAAGATGGTTTAGGACATTGCCTAATTATTATTTAATTCTTTTTGTAAATGTTTTGCTTTGGTATTTGTTTTATAATGAAATACCTGACAAACTATACCTTTATTTTGTCTATTTGCAAAACTTATCCAATAATGCTCCCGATTTTTATAGAATTTCATGGAGTTTAGCAGTTGAACAGTTTTGTTATATCATCGGGCCTTGTACATTGTTGCTTCTAGTAAAAATATTTCCAAATGCAAATCGAAAACAGCTATTTTTAGGAATGAGTTTATTTATGATTGGGTTGTTTTTTGGTGTAAGACTATATTTCAATTTTACACATGAATTAACTTCATTAAATCAATGGAATGAATCATTACGAAAAGTAACTATTTACAGATTAGATGCTATTTATTATGGATTTGTGCTTTTCTATTTTTATTCCAATAATTTTATTGATTCAAAGTGGAATTTAAATCTTTTTTTTATTGGGATTTTAGGAATTTTTACGCTTCACATATTAATTTTTGTCTTCGGAATTCAATATGAAAGGCATCAATTTTTTTTTAATGTTTTTTATTTGCCGCTGAATTCTATTTCAATTTGCTTGACGATTCCCTTTTTAGTTACAATTAAATTAAAGAATGTCTTTTTTTTAAAGTGCGTAGCCTTGTTGAGTGTTATCTCATATAGTGTCTATTTATTGCATTATACCGTTATTCTTCATACAATGAAGGTATTGTTTCCATCTGAAAATCTTCGTGGATTTTATCTTTTTGTATACACTTTTAGTTATTGGTTTTTAGTTCTTTTTCTATCTTATTTGCTTTATCGATTTTTTGAAAAACCAATGACCAATCTCAGAGAAAAGAAAATGATTAATTGATAGAATACTAGCTTTTTTTAAAAGGTTTTGTCAAATTAATAAAACTTTGATTTTAAATTACGAATTATTCAATATATTTTTATTTTAATCGTTTTTATTGAAAAATAAATATCAAAATAGAATCTTTATAAATAATAATTCTTCTATTTAGGCTTTTTATTAAAAATTTTTAAATCTGATTAAGATTTATTAAATTTGTACCACAAAAAAATACAACAACCAATAATTAACCTATTTATAGTATGGCGTTAGCTACTGAAATGAATCTTTATAACGAGTATATTAAAGAAATCGAAGAAAGAAAAGGTCAAGGGTTACATCCAAAACCAATTGATAGAGCTGATTTATTAAACGAAATCATTGCTCAAATCAAAGACACAAACAACGCAAACAGACAAGATTGTTTGAAGTTTTTTATCTACAATACTTTACCAGGAACAACTCCTGCGGCTGGTGCAAAAGCAAAATTTTTAAAAGAAATTATTTTAGGTCAAGAAGTAGTAGCTGAAATCACACCAGCTTTTGCTTTTGAATTGTTATCTCACATGAAAGGTGGACCTTCAATTGTGGTTTTATTAGATTTGGCTTTAGGAAATGACGCTGCAATTGCAAAACAGGCAGCTGATGTTTTAAAAACACAAGTATATCTTTACGATGCCGATATGGCGCGTATTAAAGAAGCTTATGAAAATGGAAATACTGTCGCAAAAGACATTTTAGAAAGTTATGCTAAAGCAGAATTTTTCACAAAACTTCCAGAAGTTGCTGAGGAAATTAAAGTAGTAACCTTCATAGCTGGAGAAGGAGATATTTCAACCGATTTATTGTCTCCAGGAAATCAAGCACACTCGCGTTCGGATCGTGAATTACACGGAAAATGTATGATTACGCCTCAAGCGCAAGAAGAAATCAAAGCATTACAAGCGCAACACCCAGATAAATCGGTAATGTTAATTGCTGAAAAAGGAACTATGGGTGTAGGTTCTTCTCGTATGTCAGGTGTAAATAACGTAGCGCTTTGGACGGGAAAACAAGCGAGTCCTTATGTTCCATTCGTAAATTTCGCTCCAATCGTAGGTGGAACTAACGGAATTTCTCCAATTTTCCTTACTACAGTTGACGTAACAGGTGGTATCGGAATCGATTTAAAAAACTGGGTTAAAAAGACAGATGCAAACGGAGAATTAGTTCGCGATGAAAATGGAGAGCCAATTTTAGAACAAGTATATTCAGTTGCAACTGGAACGGTTTTAACTATCAATACGAAAACTAAAAAATTATACAATGGTGATAAAGAATTGATTGATATTTCAAGATCATTTACACCACAAAAAATGGAATTTATCAAAGCAGGTGGTTCGTATGCTATCGTTTTTGGTAAAAAACTACAAACTTTTGCTGCTAAAACTTTAGGAATTGACGCTCCTCTTGTGTATGCTCCTTCAAAAGAGATTCATAACGAAGGTCAAGGATTAACGGCGGTTGAAAAAATCTTCAACAAAAATGCAGTTGGAACACTTTCTAAAAATGTGTTACATGCAGGTTCTGATGTTCGTGTTACTGTAAACATCGTAGGTTCGCAAGATACTACAGGTTTGATGACGGCTCAAGAATTAGAATCAATGGCGGCAACTGTAATTTCTCCAATTGTTGATGCAGCGTACCAATCAGGTTGTCATACTGCATCGGTTTGGGATAAAAAAGCACAAGCTAATATCCCGAAATTAATGCAATTCATGAATGATTTCGGATTGATTACAGCACGTGATCCTAAAGGTGTTTACCATGCAATGACCGATGTTATTCACAAAGTATTAAATGATATTACAGTTGATGAGTGGGCTATCATTATTGGTGGTGACTCTCATACTCGTATGTCTAAAGGGGTTGCTTTTGGAGCGGATTCAGGAACTGTGGCTCTTGCTTTGGCAACTGGTGAAGCTTCAATGCCAATTCCACAATCGGTAAAAGTTACTTTCAAAGGAAACATGCCAGATTATATGGATTTCCGTGATGTAGTTCACGCAACTCAAGCGCAAATGTTACACCAATTTGGTGGTGAAAACGTTTTTCAAGGAAGAATTATTGAAGTACATATCGGAACTTTAACAGCTGACCAAGCGTTTACATTTACAGATTGGACTGCTGAAATGAAAGCAAAAGCTTCAATTTGTATTTCTGAAGATGAAACGTTAATCGAGTCATTAGAAATTGCGAAAGGAAGAATCCAAATCATGATTGACAAAGGTATGGACAACAAAAATCATGTACTTCAAGGATTAATCGATAAAGCAAACCAACGTATTGCAGAAATCAGATCAGGTGAAAAACCAGCTTTACGTCCAGATGCTAATGCAAAATACTATGCAGAAGTAGTGGTGGATTTAAATCAAATTGCTGAGCCAATGATTGCTGACCCAGACGTTAATAATAAAGACGTTTCTAAACGTTATACACACGATACAATCCGTCCTCTTTCTTTCTATGGTGGAGTTAAAAAAGTAGATTTAGGATTCATCGGTTCTTGTATGGTTCACAAAGGTGATATGAAAATCTTAGCTCAGATGTTGAAAAATATCGAAAAACAACAAGGGAAAGTGGAATTTAAAGCGCCATTAGTAGTTGCTCCTCCCACATACAACATCGTTGACGAATTAAAAGCAGAAGGTGATTGGGAAGTATTACAAAAATATTCAGGTTTCGAATTTGATGATAATGCACCAAAAGCGGTAGCTCGTACAGAATACGAAAACATGTTATATTTAGAGCGCCCAGGTTGTAACCTTTGTATGGGGAACCAAGAAAAAGCTTCTAAAGGTGATACGGTTATGGCGACATCAACTCGTTTGTTTCAAGGTCGTGTAGTTGAAGATACAGCAGAGAAAAAAGGAGAATCATTATTATCATCTACTCCAGTTGTAGTGTTGTCTACAATTTTAGGAAGAACACCTTCAATTGAAGAATACAAACAAGCGGTTGAAGGAATCAACTTAACTAAGTTTGCTCCATCGCATAAATTGTTAGTAGGATAATTAAATCTATGATATCAAAATGAAAAGCTCAAGTTTTTACTTGGGCTTTTTTGTTTTTATCTGTTCAAATTTTTGTAAATTAGTGGGTTTAAAATCATTAACTAAAATACTATACTATGGCATTTGATATTGAAATGATTGAAAAAGTGTACGCTAACATGGCAGCACGAGTAGATAAAGCTCGTGATTTGGTTGGGCGTCCTTTGACTTTGTCGGAGAAAATTTTGTATTCGCATTTATGGGAAGGAATGCCATCGCAATCCTTCACCAGAGGAAAAGATTATGTTGATTTTGCTCCCGATAGAGTAGCTTGTCAGGATGCAACAGCGCAAATGGCCTTGTTACAATTTATGCATGCTGGAAAGAAAACTGTAGCAGTTCCCACAACGGTACATTGCGACCATTTAATTCAAGCAAAATCAGGTGCGGAAGCTGATTTAGCTTTCGCCAATAAACAATCCAAAGAAGTTTTTGATTTCTTGTCATCAGTGTCAAACAAATACGGAATTGGATTTTGGAAACCAGGTTCAGGAATTATTCACCAAATCGTTTTAGAAAACTATGCTTTTCCTGGTGGATTAATGATTGGAACCGATTCACATACCGTAAATGCAGGGGGTTTAGGAATGTTAGCTATTGGTGTTGGTGGAGCTGATGCAGTAGATGTCATGTCCGGAATGTCTTGGGAATTAAAATTTCCAAAATTAATCGGAGTAAAACTGACAGGTAAATTAAACGGTTGGACCGCACCAAAAGACGTTATTTTAAAAGTAGCTGATATTTTAACTGTAAAAGGAGGAACTGGAGCTATTGTAGAATATTTCGGGGAAGGTGCCGAATCGATGTCATGTACCGGAAAAGGAACCATATGTAATATGGGAGCTGAAATTGGAGCTACCACTTCAACCTTCGGTTATGATGATTCAATGAGAAGATATTTAGCGGCAACTGGTCGTCAAGATGTGGTAAATGCTGCCGATAAAGTAGCATCTTACTTAACAGCCGATGCCGAAGTTTATGCAAATCCAGAAAAATATTTCGACCAATTAATTGAAATCAATTTATCTGAATTAGAGCCACACATCAACGGACCTTTCACTCCAGATAGAGGAACTCCAGTTTCAAAAATGAAAGAGGAAGCCGCTGCTAACGGTTGGCCAATAAAAGTCGAATGGGGATTAATCGGTTCGTGTACCAATTCGTCTTACGAAGATATGTCACGCGCTGCTTCCATTGTAAGACAAGCTGTAGCTCACGGAATTTCGCCAAAAGCAGAATTTGGAATCAATCCAGGTTCTGAACAAATTCGATATACGATTGAACGAGATGGAATCATTGCCGATTTCGAAAAGATGGGAACCAAAGTATTTACGAATGCTTGCGGACCTTGTATTGGACAATGGGATAGAGAAGGAGCGGACAAACAAGAAAAAAACACCATCGTACATTCGTTCAACCGAAACTTTTCAAAAAGAGCCGATGGAAATCCAAATACACATGCTTTTGTAACTTCTCCAGAAATGGTAGCTGCTTTAGCAATTTCAGGTCGTTTGGATTTTAATCCAATCACAGATACTTTATTAAACGATAAAGGAGAAGCGGTAAAATTGAATCCGCCTTTTGGAGATGAATTGCCAACTAAAGGTTTTGACGTAAAAGATCCTGGTTTTCAAGCGCCAGCAACTGATGGTTCTAACGTAGAAGTTGTAGTTTCTCCAACTTCAGACCGATTACAGCTATTAGCGCCTTTTGATGCTTGGGATGGTAAAAATATTACTAGCGCCAAATTGTTAATCAAAGCGTTCGGAAAATGTACTACTGATCATATTTCTATGGCTGGACCTTGGTTGCGTTTCCGTGGCCATTTGGATAATATTTCGAATAACATGTTAATTGGTGCAGAAAATGCATTCAATGGTAAAGCAAATTCAGTTAAAAATCAATTGACTGGAGCTTATGACGAAGTGCCAAAAGTACAAAGAGCATACAAAGCAGCTGGAATTCCGTCCATAGTTGTTGGTGATCATAACTACGGAGAAGGTTCTTCACGTGAGCACGCGGCTATGGAACCACGTTTCTTAGGTGTAAAAGCAGTTTTAGTGAAATCATTTGCTCGTATTCACGAAACCAATTTGAAAAAACAAGGAATGTTAGCTTTAACCTTCGCGAACGAATCCGATTATGATAAAATTCAAGAAGACGATACAATTAATTTCCTAGATTTAACAGAGTTTGCACCTGGGAAACCACTGACATTAGAATTCGTTCATGCTGATGGGACTAAAGATATTGTAATGGCAAATCATACCTACAATGAAGGTCAAATCGGATGGTTTGTAGCAGGTTCTGCTTTAAATTTAATTGCGGCTGGAAAAGCGTAGTTAATTTTATAAAAAAGCACAAGGGATAGAATTTTTCTATCCCTTGTGCTTTTGCAATTATTTTTTAAACAAAGTAGTGTTATTAGTGAATTTCTTGATTTCAATTTTAGGTTCACCAAATAATTCGATTTCAGTTTTTCCTGAGGCTTCTAATTCAAAATTATTAGAAACATTAATTTCGCATTTCGCATAATTTTCAATGGTTAAAATTAAGTTTGCAATTGTGAATTTTTTAGATTTTAATTCTGCACTATTGTCAAGTCTAATCTTTGCGCTTTTGGTATTTCCTTCAATTATAGCTTTACTTTTTTGATACATATCCAATTTAAGTTCTGGAGAAGTGAGTAAAGCTTTCAATTCTGCATTTTTACTTAATTCCAAGGAAGTGTTTTCAGCTTTGACGTTAATTTCAGCTTCTGACTTATCGTTTAAAACTAAAGCAAAGTAATTTGCTTTCACGTTAAGGAAAGATTTGGAATAATCGTAGTTTTTAATAGTAATATTTTCCAATTCTAAATCAGCTAAAGCTTTAATTGAGCTTTCGTTTTTAGCAGTGATTAGTTTTAATTCGGAAGTATAATTGATTCGGATGGCAAATTTTTTGGCACCAATTGCTTCTCTTAAAGAAGAAACTCTTAATGTTCCACCAGCCACTTCAAAGTTGATGATTTCATGAAGGTTATCATCAGCCTCAATTTCTAAAGAAGGTTTTTCTGATTTTACTAAGAAAACCTCAAAATTGTCGTTAATTTCAATATTTTCAAAAGAGGGAATTTCTTTTACAGAAACCGTTACAATTTTTGATCCTTTTATTTTTTCTTTTTTTTGTGCTACAACAATTGTAGTAAGAAATAAAAAAGTAAAAAGTAATACTATTTTTTTTGTCATTTTATGATGATTTGATATCACAAACATACACAAAATTTGTTCCAAATTTCATTTTTTTAAGATCAGAAGTTCAATCTTTATGAAATTTAGTAAATAAAAAAGCACCAGTTTTAGCTGATGCTTTAATTTTATATGATGGATTCGATAAGGTTTACTATCAAAGTAAAAACAAATTCTACGACTTGTATAATTAGCTTAATCATGAAAGTTGAATTTTAGTTTGTTTACGTAAAATTATAAAATGCTTAAAATAAAGCTGTTAATTATATACTAATTATTTGTTAATTAGTTAAAGCTCACACTTCCTCCAGAAGTTTCTTCTTTTACTACTTTTTTTGGTTCTTTAACGTAGTCGATAGAACTTCCGCTTGAAGCTTTTGCATTTAGTAATACAATTGGATTTACGGTTGTGTTGCTTCCACTTGTTGATTGTGCAAATATTTCGTTAGCTGCTAAATCTTGCGCTTCAATATCACTTCCGCTAGATGATTTAGTATTCAAAGTTAATGTTTTTCCACTTACTTTAATTTCACTTCCACTTGTGGATTCACAACTTACTTTTTCGAACTCTAAGTCGGCTTGAATTACGCTTCCACTACTAGTTTTTAATATTAGGTTTGTTCCACTTAACTTATTTATTGTTTTTATGCTCGCACCACTCGAAGATTCTAAGCCTTCAATTGTTTTGTTTTTTACATGGATAATAGCATTTTCCATAGTATTAATGTTTCCATCAATTTTTACAATTAAAGTTCCGTTTTCAACTTTAGTAACGATGTATTTCATTAAATTATCATCCACTTCTACTTCTATTTCAGATGGAGCCCCTTGTTCTAGAACTACTTCAACGCCTGTACTTGCCTGAATTTTTGTAAAAGGAGGTTCTATGTTTCTTTTTTCAGTGATTACATTTCCGCTTCCTTCAATGCCGTCAATTAAATTCAAATTGCCATTACATGAGGTTAATGATAATGTGAGTAAGAGAATAATTAATTTGAATGTTGTCTTCATATTTATTTCTTTTTAGAGTTATTCATTTCGTTTATAACCTCTTTTTTAATACTATCTAATTTCACTTTTTTTGTGGCAGTTATTCTTTCTTCGGTACTTTTTACTACACCATTTTCTTCTTTGTTGACCACTTTTTTTACTAAAACACCATTTTCATCATAGTAAATAGAAGCAGATGTATCTTCCGTTTCAATTTCAATGCTTAAATCATTGTTGCTTTCAGATTCTGAACAGTTTAAGCATTTAATTTTGTCTGAATCTACTTGGAAAACGGGATTTTTAGTATCGTATTCATTTTCATCAAAAAAGTCGTAATCGCTTCTATCGTAGTTACCATAACTTTCGTCGGTTTGGAAGATAGTTCCTTTTGGCAAGTACAAATAGATTTCTACTTCTTGACCTCTGAATTTGTTTTCTACAGCAGTTAACAAATAATTATCTAAAATGATGGTGTTTCCTTCAATTTTGTAATTGTATTTGATTTTCTCAGCTCTTTTCTTAGCTTGTGATGTTGATTTTCCATTGGCTAATTTTTCAATAAGCATGTATGAAGTTGCTTCATCAGTATACTTAATTTCGATAGAAACATTATTCGAATATATAATTTCGTTGTCGCCTTCATCTTGCGTTATTTTGAAATCATGATCTCTATATATGCTTTTTGAATAAAAATCATTATTCTTAAATTTGATTTTTAAAGTATCTGTTGGAGCAATCGTAATAACTTCTTTTTGAACCGATTTTCCTTCAAATGCTAATTGAGAAGCTTCGTTAATTCCTAATGATATGATTATTCCAACTGCTATTAGCCAAACAGCTAATAAACTGTATTTTACATAGTTTCCTAGAGATCTTAAGTTGTTAACCATTAATTTTAATCCTAACATCAATAAGAAAAATAACGGAATGCCAAATCCTAATAAAAGTAATAATCCTTGAGCCCATAGTGGAGTTTCTAATCCAATGGGAGTTTGAATATTATTTAATATGTAATTATCAGGCATTGTAGATGAAAATATCATAATAATGCTAGTAATAACAATTGCTATTAAAGCTATTCCTGAGAAAAAGATGATGAAAGATCCAACTAACTTAGCAAATACCTTAAAAATTGTTGCAATAACTTCTTCTATAGTAGACCCTATTCTTGTAGCACCCGATTTTGCTGAATTAGTGATTTTTTCATGGTCGATATTACTAAACTTTGAAGCAATATCGTCAAAACCTTCCTTTACTTTTTTTTCGATGTTTGAAATGGTTATCGGTTCTCCTCTCATTTCTAGTTTCTGAGTTGTTGTAACCGCTTCTGGAACTAAAATCCATAATACGATGTAAACAAATAAACCAGTACCAAAGCCAAAGAATAAAATCACCATTATGATGCGTAACCATAAAGTATCTATTCCTAAGTAGTGACCTAAACCAGCCATTACACCACCAAGCATTCCATTTTCTTTATCACGATACAATCTTTTTGTTGGAT
This sequence comes from Flavobacterium sp. UBA6203, assembly GCA_002421645.1. The sequence goes on along the minus strand of DIST01000011.1, from coordinate 18,583 downwards.
AATAGAAATTAGTTGAAGAAGAAGAGCTAGATTGATATGTTGATTTCTCGTCATCAATTTTATAATCTTCTGGTTGTCCCATGATAGAGATTACTTCTTCAATTTCAGATAATCCTACAACTTGTTTGTCGTTTTTTAATCGCTCTTGAAAAAGTTCGGCTATACGACTTTCTATATCTTTCATGATTTCGTCTCTTCCATCAGGCGAAAGTGAACGTTTCACCGCATCAAAATAACGCGATAATTTTTGATAGGCATCTTCATCAATGTGAAAGAAAAAACCTCCTAAATTTATACTTATTGTTTTGTTCATGACCTTTAGTTTTGACTTGTTATTATGTTTACTGCATCTGATAATTCTTTCCAGGTGCCATTTAATTCTTGTAAAAATTCTTTTCCTTCATCGGTTAAACCGTAATATTTTCTTGGTGGTCCCGATGTTGATTCTTCCCAACGATAATTTAACAATCCATCGTTTTTTAGCCTTGTTAGTAGTGGGTAGACCGTGCCTTCCACCACTAGTAATTTAGCATTTTTTAGCGTATCTAGTATTTCGGAAGTGTAGGCATCTTTTTCTTTTAAGACAGATAAGATACAGAATTCCAAAACACCTTTTCGCATTTGTGCTTTAGTGTTTTCAATGTTCATAATTCCCCTTGTTTTTTTTAATTAGACTGTTCATTTTTTGATTCTTTTTGCTTGCGCAGTGATTGATTTGATGATTGAAAATTAGATTACCTATTATTTTCTTATACAAAGATAAGTCTAAAAACAGGTATTATGTTACGCATAGTACTAATATTTAACAAAAATTTAACAAATAAAAAAATAGTAGGAATGCATAGTATTTTTTGTATTTTTACAACAAAATCAATAGAATATGCAGTTTACACCTTCAAAATTAAATGCTTTTATGTTCTTTAAGTTACCTTCTGCTTTTTGGAGTGGGGTAAGAGTAAAATCAATTTCGCCAGAAGTTTGTGCGGTTACGGTAAAGCATCGCTGGTTCAATCAGAATCCGTTTAACTCCATGTATTTTGCTGTGCAAGCTATGGCTGCCGAGTTTACTACAGGAGCTTTGGTTATGTTACAAATCAAGCAAAGTGGAAAAAGTATATCAATGTTAGTAGCTCAAAATAAAAGCGTCTTTACAAAAAAAGCAACAGGGAAAATTAAATTTACATGTAATCAAGGTAATTTAATAAAAGAAACGATTCAAAAGGCAATTGATACTAACGAAGGACAAACTATTTGGTTGACTTCTATAGGTAAAAATGAAAAGGGCGAACAAGTTTCCGAAATGCAATTCGAATGGACTATTAAAGTTAGAGGCTAGAATTTTGATTTTTGAATTTTGATTTTTGAATTTTGAGTTTGGAGTAAATAGTTTTGAGTCTAGTGTTTAGATTACAAGTTATAACTTTATTTCTCCCAACTTCCAACATAAAACTATTCCTAAACATAAGTTAATTAACTGACAGTATTCATTTTTTTAAAGTAAATTTGGTAAAAAGAAAAAGAAAATGACGGTTTTAATTACAGGTGCTACGGGGTTAGTTGGGCAAGAATTGGTAAATTTATTACTTCAAAATGGATTTACAGTTCATTATTTGTCGACTTCGAAAACAAAGTTAGTTTCTCAAAATAATTACAAGGGGTTTTATTGGAATCCCAAAAACTCAGAGTTCGATATAAACGCTTTAACAGATGTTGAAGTTATAGTTCATTTGGCTGGAGCAAGTGTTGCAAAAAAATGGACTCCATCTTACAAACAGGAAATTATTGAAAGTAGAGTACTTTCTACACGATTACTTTACAATGCACTTCAAAAAAATCCACATCAAGTAAAACAAATTGTTTCGGCTTCTGCTATTGGAATTTATCCAAACGATTTAAATTATATTTATCATGAATCCGATACTAAAGTTGATGATTCTTTTTTAGGGAATGTAGTGCAACAATGGGAAGAGGAAGTAAATCAATTTGAAAAGCTGAATATTAAAGTCGCTAAAATTAGAATAGGTATAGTGCTAGCAAAAAATGGCGGTGCACTACAAGAAATGGTGAAGCCAATCAAAATGGGAGTTGGAGCAGCTTTTGGTTCGGGATTGCAATATCAATCTTGGATTCATATTCAAGATTTGGTGGGAATATTTCATTTTGTGATTCAAAATCAGCTTTCAGGAATATTTAATGGAGTTGCGCCTTATCCTGTTACAAATTCAGAATTAACCAAAGCTATTGCTAAAACTCTAAGTAAACCATTATTTCTACCTAATATTCCCCAATTTGTAATGAAAATAATGTTAGGCGAAATGCATCAAATTCTGTTTTCAAGTCAACATGTAAGTTGTAGAAAATTACTCGATTTGAAATATCAGTTCAAATTTGCGTCACTTGATAAAGCACTTAGTGATTTATTTAAATAAAAATATACCAAACATCTTATAAAAGTAGCATTAGCTACTTTTTTTATTTCAATAAATTTGCTGACAATTTGACATTTTTCAACTTTTGGCAATACATTTGCAATCACATTTACTAAAGTAAAAATGTTTAAAAAAATATTTAAAAATATGAGTCAAGATACTACTGAAAACATCGAGAAGGAAAACGTTCAGGGAGAACATGTTTCAGAAAATCAAGGGATAACACCACCAGAAAAAACTTTAGAAGAGCAATTACAAGAACAATTATCCGATGAAAAAGACAGATTTTTGCGTTTGTTTGCCGAATTCGAAAACTATAAAAAGCGTACTGCAAAAGAGCGTATCGATTTATTCAAAACTGCTAATCAAGAGGTATTACAAGCAATGTTGCCTGTTTTAGATGATTTTGATAGAGCTTGGGCTCAAATCTCTAAATCAGAAGAAGAAGCTTTAGTTACTGGAGTTCAATTGATTCATGATAAATTAAAATCAACACTTGTTTCTAAAGGCTTAGAGGAAGTGGAAATAAAAGCAGGAGATGCTTTTAATGCTGATTTTGCAGAAGCAATTACCCAAATTCCAGCACCATCTGATGATTTGAAAGGTAAAATTGTAGATGTAATTGAAAAAGGTTACAAATTAGGTGATAAAATCATCCGCTACCCAAAAGTAGTCATCGGACAATAATTTTTACTGTAGAGACAAGTTACGACTTGTCTTTTTCTACATATTTTAATAAAAGATATAATGAAAAAAGATTTTTACGAAATATTAGGCATCAATAAAAGTGCTACTCCTGAGGAAATTAAGAAAGCGTATCGCAAGAAAGCAATCGAATTCCATCCGGATAAAAATCCAGGAAATAAAGAAGCAGAAGAAAACTTTAAAGTTGCTGCCGAAGCGTATGAAGTATTAAGTGACCCTGACAAAAAGGCTCGTTATGACCAATACGGTCACCAAGCATTTGAAAATGGAGGTTTTGGTGGCGGTCATCACATGAATATGGATGATATCTTCAGTCAGTTTGGTGATATTTTTGGAGGTGCTTTTGGAGGCGGAGGTTTTTCTGGCTTTGGTGGAGGTTTTGGAGGCGGAGGTCAACGCAGGGTAAAAGGAAGTAATCTTCGTATTAAAGTAAAATTAACTTTAGAAGAGATTGCCAATGGAGTTGAAAAGAAAGTAAAAGTTAAACGTAAAGTTCAAGCTAAAGGTGTTACATACAGAACTTGTCCAACTTGTAATGGTTCGGGACAAATTATGAAAGTAGCCAATACGATTTTGGGTAGAATGCAAACGGCAACTACGTGTCACGTTTGTAGCGGTTCTGGTCAAATTTTAGATCAAAAACCTGCTGGAGCTGATGCACAGGGAATGTTGTTAGAAGATGATACAGTTTCAATCAAAATTCCAGCTGGAGTAGTAGATGGAATGCAATTAAAAGTAGCTGGTAAAGGTAATGAAGCGCCAGGAACAAACAGTATCCCAGGTGATTTAATTGTAGCTATCGAAGAAATCGAACACGAATCTTTAAAACGAGAAGGTGAAAATTTACATTACGATTTGTATATCAGTTTTGCAGAAGCAGCATTAGGTGTTTCAAAAGAAATTGATACGGTTTCTGGAAAAGTTCGAATTAAATTGGAAGAAGGAATTCAGTCTGGAAAAATACTCCGATTAAAAGGAAAAGGTATACCAAGTTTGAACTCTTATGGAAATGGAGATTTATTAGTACATGTGAATGTTTGGACACCTAAGATATTAAATAAAGAACAAAAACAGTTTTTTGAGAAAATGCTTACAGATGAAAATTTCATTCCAAAACCTGAAAAGTCAGACAAATCTTTTTTTGAAAAAGTTAAAGATATGTTTTCATAATTAAATAAATATTAATACATTTGAAACTCACTTTCTTAGGAAAGTGAGTTTTTCTTTTTCATAGCAATTTTTCCCATCCTTTAGCAATAAAGGGTGGGTTTTTTTTGTAACAAAATCCGTATATTTACTACTTATAACAATACAAATTCATACTTTTTATATATGAGCAATATTCTCGAAGTACAAAATGTAGTGAAACAATATGGCGATTATACCGCTTTAAATAATGTTTCGCTTCAAGTTCCAAAAGGTAGTATTTACGGACTTTTAGGTCCAAATGGTGCTGGAAAAACCTCTTTAATTCGCATTATCAATCAAATTACAATGCCTGATAGTGGTATTGTGTTTTTAGATGGTGAAAAGTTAAATCCAGAACATGTAAAACACATTGGATACATGCCCGAAGAACGCGGTTTGTATAAGACCATGAAAGTAGGCGAGCAATGTTTGTATTTGGCACAACTAAAAGGAATGCCCGAAGCAGAAGCAAAAAAACAATTAAAATATTGGTTCGAAAAATTTGAAATTCAGGGTTGGTGGGACAAAAAAATCCAGGAACTTTCTAAAGGTATGGCGCAAAAAATTCAGTTTATTGTAACGGTTTTGCACCAACCTAAATTACTGATTTTAGACGAACCTTTTTCTGGTTTCGACCCAGTTAATGCGAATTTGATCAAAGATGAAATCATCGAATTAAATAAAAAAGGAACTTCCGTAATTTTTTCTACACACCGAATGGAATCTGTAGAAGAAATGTGCGATTACATTGCCTTAATTCACAAATCAAATAAATTAATCGAAGGAAAGTTAGAAGATGTAAAACGCCAACATCGTACGAATACGTTCCAAGTGGGAATCGTTACTAATAATATTGAAGGTTTAATGTTGCAACTAACACATAAATTCACTTTGAATCAAACTAATTTTAAATCGTTAAATGATGATTTAAAATTAGAAGTGCATTTAGGTCAGTACAATTCAAATGAGTTACTTTCAATTCTAACTCAATTCGGACAAGTAACGCATTTTGTAGAAAAAATTCCAAGTGTAAACGATATATTCATTCAAACCGTTAGTCAATAATTATGAGCGTATTATCTTTAATTATCAAGAGAGAATTTATTGCAAAAGTGCGCAATAAATCATTTATCGTAATGACTTTTTTAGGTCCGTTATTGATTGTAGGAATGACCTTTTTAATTGCTTATTTATCTAGTGTAAACAAAGGAGAAGTTAAAACTATTGGAGTTCACGATAGAGCTAATGTGTTTGTAAACGATTTTAAAAATTCAGAAGATATCAAGTATGTAAATCTTTCAGGTTTGTCATTTGATAAGGCAAAAGATTCATCAAGTAACGCTTTTGAGGGTTTAATTTATGTGCCAGAAGTTCAAAATATCGAAGAATTGGCTACTAAAACTACTTATATTTCAGATGATAGTCCGAAAATGGATTTCTTAATGAATTTACAAAAAGTTATTGATACTAAATTAAACAAAGAAAATCTGAAAAAATTAGGTTTTGATGCCAATACCATCGAAAAAGCAAAAATTAAGTCAGAAGTTCAATTTGCGAAATTTTCAGGAGAAGACGGATTAAAATATTTAAATGAAATCAAAATCGGAATTGGTTTCGCTTTCGGATATTTAATCATGATGTTCATTATTATTTACGGAAACATGGTAATGCGAAGTGTTATTGAAGAAAAAACGAATCGTATTATTGAAATTATCATTTCTTCGGTAAAACCTTTCCAATTGATGATGGGGAAAATCATAGGAACCTCATTAGCCGGAATTTTGCAGTTTTTAATTTGGATTATCTTAGGAAGCATTATAATGATTGGAGCTACTTTTTTTATGGGAGGCAACCAAGAAGCTGTCGCTACATCGCAAATTACTGCTGAACAAGCTGTAGTGGCAACTAATTTTATGAGTCAAATTCAATTATATTTGCATGAAATTCCATTGGCTTCTATTTTAATTTCATTTGTAATTTTCTTTATTGGAGGTTACTTTTTATACAGTTCGTTCTATGCTGCCATTGGAGCCGCGGTGGATTCAGAAACCGATTCCCAACAGTTTTTAATGCCAATCATCATGCCTTTGATGTTAGCCGTTTATGTTGGTTTTTTAACGGTTATGAATGATCCACACGGAACGGTTGCTGTAGTCTTTTCATTAATCCCATTAACATCTCCAATTGTGATGTTAATGCGTATACCTTTTGGAGTGCCATTATGGCAATTAGCACTTTCTGTAGTTTTATTGTACGGAACGTTTATCTTTGTAGTCTGGTTTGCGGCAAAAATCTACCGAGTAGGTATTTTAATGTACGGTAAAAAACCAAGTTGGAAAGAATTATATAAATGGTTAAAATATTAAAGTAAGTTTAAAGTTAAGGAGTTTAAAAGTAAACCTTTAGTCTTTTACCCTTAACCTGTTACCTAAAAAAAATGAGTAAAATCCTTATCATAGAAGACGAAGCAGCCATTCGAAGAGTATTAACAAAAATACTTTCCGAAGAAAATGATTCGTATAAAGTTGAAGAAGCAGAAGATGGTTTGCAAGGAATCGAAAAAGTCAAAAATGAAGATTATGACTTGATTCTTTGTGATATCAAAATGCCAAAAATGGATGGTGTTGAGGTGTTAGAAGCCGTTAAAAAAATCAAACCTGAGATTCCAATGGTAATGATTTCAGGTCATGGTGATTTGGAAACTGCCATTAATACGATGCGTTTAGGAGCTTTTGATTACATATCAAAACCACCCGATTTGAATCGTTTATTGAATACTGTTCGAAATGCCTTAGATAAAAAACAATTAGTAGTAGAGAACAAAATTTTGAAAAAGAAAGTCTCTAAAAACTACGAAATGATTGGAAACAGCGAAGCTATCAATCACATCAAAACTATGATTGATAAAGTCGCTCCAACAGATGCTCGAGTTCTAATTACAGGTCCAAATGGAACTGGAAAAGAATTAGTAGCCCACCAATTACATGAAAGAAGCGAGCGCTCATCAGCTCCAATTATTGAAGTGAATTGTGCGGCTATTCCATCTGAATTGATTGAAAGCGAATTGTTTGGTCACGTAAAAGGTGCTTTTACTTCTGCTGTGAAAGATAGAGCTGGAAAGTTTGAAGCAGCTGATGGCGGAACCATTTTCTTAGATGAAATTGGCGACATGAGTTTATCGGCTCAAGCCAAAGTTTTACGTGCGTTACAAGAAAATTTAATTCAACGTGTTGGTGCTGACAAAGACATAAAAGTGAATGTTCGTGTGGTTGCTGCGACCAATAAAGATTTGAAAAAAGAAATCGAAGAAGGTAGATTTAGGGAAGATTTATATCACAGATTAGCGGTAATTTTAATCAAAGTTCCAGCTTTAAACGATAGAAGAGATGATATTCCAGAATTGATTGAGCATTTTGCTGCTAAGATTGCTTCGGAACAAGGAACTTCTCCAAAATCATTTTCAAAATCAGCCATCAAATTATTACAAGAATACGATTGGACAGGAAATATCCGTGAATTACGAAATGTAGTAGAGCGCTTAATTATTTTAGGTGGAAACGAAATTTCGGAACAAGATGTAAAACTGTTTGCGAGTAAATAAATAATGCTTTAAGCATTAGGCAATAGGCATTAAGTTGCTTATGGCTTATAGCTTATGGCTTACAGCTATAAAAAAATGCAATTAAAAAAAATAAATCCCAACCTTCAAAAAGCACTTATTGAAAACGATTTAATCGAAGCGAATGAGTTGCAACAAGAAACATTCTCAACTATTAAAAGTGGTGTAGATGCTGTTATTCAAGCGCCAAATGGTTCTGGAAAAACGACTACTATTTTGATGAATGTGATTCAGAAAATGGAAAAGCCGGTTGGAGAAAGTACACGCGCTTTAATTTTAGTTCAAGATAAAGAGAAAGTCCTTGAAGCTGTTGAAACTTTTAAGAAATTAAACCGTTATAACAACTTAAGAGTTTTTGGTGCTCACGAAAAAGGGGATATCGATTATGATAAAAACCAAATTTCCTTAGGAATGGATGTGTTGATTGGAACGCCAATTCGTATCAACGAAATGTTCTCATCAGCAGGATTCAATATGACAACTATTAAAATGTTTGTTGTGGATGATGTGGAAGAAATGTTGCGTAAACGAGAAGATTCCATCATTCAAAGACTTTCTATGAGCGCTGAGAAAACCCAACGATTATTTTTCTGTTCCCAAATTACCGAAAGAGTAGAAGTGTTAGCAGACAGAATTATGATTGAACCACTTTTCTTCGAAATGGAAGATTAGATAAAAAAAGAGATATGGGAATAATGAAAGTATTTTCGGGAAGTGAAATTCTTGCTGAAGCGTTAAAGCAAAAAATTGAAACGGTTGGAGTTGAAGTAGTAAAAAAAGACAACTTACAATCGGCTAGAATGGCAGGATTTGGTTCTTCTGATTTGGCAGTTGAATTATTTGTAGATGAACGTTATTACGGTAAAATCAGTCCGGTTTTAGAAGAATTTAGAATGAATTTATAAGACATATAAAATACCATTTTATAAAAAAAGCTCCTGAATTTTCAGGAGCTTTTTAGTTTTATTTCACTTGGTCTAAACCTCTTTTTCTTAATAGTGGCGCAGTACTTGGTTCGGCACCTCTAAAGCTTTTGTAAAGTTCCATTGGATCTTCCGTTCCGCCTTTTTCTAAAACGTTTTTTCGGAATAATTTAGCGTAATCTTGGTTGAATAATCCGTTAGTTTTAAATACTTCAAAAGCATCGGTATCTAAAACTCCTGACCAAATATAACTGTAATATCCTGCTGAATAACCACCAGCAAAAATATGGTTGAAATACGTACTTCTGTATCTAGGAATGATAGTGCTTGGTAAATTAATTTTATCCATTGCTGTTTTTTCAAACGTTTCAGCATCAACCGAAATGTTTCCTTTTTGAGTATGATATTGCATATCTAAAAGAGAAGCTGCTAAATATTCTGTAGTAGCAAATCCTTGATCAAAAGTTCCTGCTTTTTGCATTTTTTCAATTAACGAATCCGGAATAACTTCACCAGATTTATAGTGTTTTGCATACATTTTCATTACTTCTGGTTCGGCAGCCCAGTTTTCCATAATTTGAGAAGGTAATTCTACAAAATCTCGTGGAACACTTGTTCCAGCTAAACTTTCATAAGTCACGTTTGATAATAACCCATGTAAAGCATGACCAAATTCGTGGAAGAATGTACTTACTTCATCAAAAGTTAACAAAGCTGGAGCGTTTTCTGTTGGTTTTGTGAAATTACAAACTATAGAAACTACTGGAGCAATTCGTTTTCCATTTTCCATTTTTTGAGTTCTGTACGATGTCATCCAAGCACCACCTCTTTTAGAAGCTCTTGGGTGGAAATCCATGTATAAAATTCCGATATGATTTCCGTTAGCTTCTGTTATTTCCCAAACAGTTACATCTTCGTGGTATTTTGGAACATTATTTAATTGTTTGAATTGTAATCCATATAAATTTTTACAAACGGTAAAAACACCTTCTCTTGTTTTTTCTAAACTAAAGTATGGTTTCATTTCTTGTTCATCCAAATCAAAACGCTCTTTTCTGATTTTTTCAGCGTAATATCTCCAATCGTAAGGTTGAACCTCATCTTTAATTCCGTCTTTTAACATCATTTGTTTGATGTCAGCCGCTTCTTTGTTTGCCATATTTAAGGCTGGAGTCCATAAATCCATCAACAATTTAGTAGCAGTTTCAGGATTTTTAGCCATCGATTTTTCTAACACATAATCGGCATGTGTTTCATAACCTAAAAGACGCGCTTTTTCACCTCTTAAATTAGCAATTTTAATCGCTAATTCTTTGTTGTCTTTATCGTTATTGTTATTCGCTCGCATTTGGTAAGCGTTCCAAATTTCCTGACGCAATTTTCTGTTTGAACTGTATTGTAAAAAAGGCATCACACTTGAGTTTGACAAAGTAAATAACCATTTTCCAGCTTTTCCTTTCGCTTTAGCATCAGAGGCAGCGGTTTCGATAAGTTCGTTTGGCAATCCAGCTAAATCATTTTTGTCTGAAATTACTAATTCATACGAATTGGTTTCCGCTAAAATATTTTGACCATATTTTAAAGTAGCAACCGCCATTTCAGAATTAATTTCTCTTAATCGCTTTTTATTTTCTTCTGATAAATTAGCACCGCTTCTAACGAAACTTTTGTAAAGATTCTCTAAAATCTTAGCTTGTTCTTTGTTTAATTTGAAGTTCTTTTGGTTGTCCCAAACGGTTTTTACTTTTTGGAATAAAGCATCATTCAAATAAATATTGTCGTTATGCGCTGATAATTTTGGAGCTAATTCTTTAGCAATAGCTTGAATTTCTTCGTTGGTATTCGCACTATTCATATTATAAAAAACCGTACTTACTCTAGCCAATAATTTTCCCGAATTTTCCATTGCTAAAACCGTGTTGTCAAACGTTGGTTTTTGTTTATTGGAAACTATCGCATTGATTTCGGCTTCTTGTTTTTTTATCCCTTCCAGAATAGCAGGTTTAAAATGCTCATTTTTAATTAAATCAAATGGCGGAACTTGATAAGGTGTCGTATACGTTTCAAAAAACGGATTCATAGTGGTTTTGTTTTTTTCTTGTGAATGCATGGAAACAGCACCTGTTAATGCTGAAAATAAAAGTAATGTTTTGATTTTCATTTTATGAAGTTTAAAACGTAAAAATAAGCGATTTCTAATTGGAAGTCTAAAACTTAACTATATTTTATGAAATCTAAAAGTTGCATTCTAAAATCTAATTTTTAAATCTATCTTTGCACCTTCAAAAATTTCAGTAAAAAGACTTTTTACTTTTTACTTCTAACTTTTTACTTTTAAAAATGATTACAGTAAACGACATTGCCGTAGAATTTGGCGGAACCACTCTTTTTAGCGAAGTAACTTTTGCCATTAATGAAACGGATAAAATTGCCCTTATGGGTAAAAATGGAGCAGGAAAATCTACGCTTTTAAAAATTGTTGCTGGAGTAAATAAACCAACTCGTGGTGTTATTTCGGCGCCAAGTGATGCTGTAATTGCTTATTTGCCGCAGCATTTGCTAACGGAAGATAATTGCACTGTAATGGAAGAAACATCAAAAGCATTTGCTTCGGTGTTGAACATGAAAAAAGAAATCGACGAAATCAACGAGCAATTGACTGTTCGTACTGATTATGAAAGTGATGAGTACATGAAATTGATTGAAAAAGTTTCGGAATTATCTGAAAAATATTATTCAATTGAAGAAGTAAATTATGAAGCTGAAGTTGAAAAAATATTAAAAGGATTAGGATTTGAAAGAGAAGATTTCAATCGTCCAACCAAAGAATTTTCTGGAGGTTGGAGAATGCGAATTGAATTGGCAAAAATCCTGTTAACAAAACCTGATTTAATTCTTTTAGATGAGCCAACCAATCACTTAGATATGGACAGTATCGAATGGTTGGAAGAATTTTTGATTACGCAAGCCAAAGCAGTAATGGTAATTTCGCACGATAGAGCATTTGTTGATAACATTACAAATCGTACGATTGAAGTTACCATGGGAAGAATTTACGATTACAAAGCTAAATATTCTCATTATTTAGAATTGCGAAAAGATAGACGCGTTCACCAACAAAAAGCATACGAAGAGCAACAAAAATTCATTGCAGATAATCAAGCTTTTATTGAACGTTTTAGAGGAACTTTTTCTAAAACCGAGCAAGTACAATCACGAGTTAGGATGTTAGAAAAAATTGTTCCTATTGAAGTGGATGAAATTGATACTTCGGCTTTAAAATTGAAATTTCCACCATCGGCTCGTTCTGGTCAATACCCTGTAATTGTGAAGGATTTAGAAAAATCGTATGGCGATAAATTAATTTTTAAAGATGCGAATTTAGTTATCGAGCGTGGACAAAAAGTAGCTTTCGTAGGTAAAAATGGTGAAGGAAAATCAACCATGATTAAAGCCATTATGAAAGAAATTGAGATTAATGGTGGTTCTGTAGAAATTGGTCACAATGCACAAATTGGCTATTTTGCTCAAAATCAAGCCGCACAATTAGATGAAAATGCGACTATTTTTGAAACGATTGATAGAATTGCTGTTGGCGATGTTCGAACACAAATTAAAAATATTTTGGGTGCCTTTATGTTTCAAGGTGATGATATTCAAAAGAAAGTGAAAGTGCTTTCTGGAGGAGAAAAAACGCGTTTGGCCATGATTAAATTGTTGTTAGAACCCGTAAATCTTTTAATTCTTGATGAGCCTTCCAATCACTTAGATATGAAAACGAAAGACATCATCAAAGATGCTTTACGTGACTTTGATGGAACCCTAATCTTAGTATCTCACGATCGTGATTTCTTAGATGGTTTAGCCGAAAAAGTATTTGAATTTGGAAATAAACGTGTGAAAGAACATTTCGAAGACATTAAAGGATTCTTAGCTCATAAGAAAATGGATTCTTTGAAAGAAATTGAGAAATAAGATTCGTAAATAAATAATAGAAAGCTCCTAATAGGAGCTTTTTTGTTTTAAATGCATCGGTTTTAGTTTATATTTTTATTAATATTCTGACATATTTCTTGGTCAAGTCGATAAAAATTTTAAATTTGTATGCTTGCCTATTAATTTATTGAGATTAGCTTAAAATTAACAAATTCCTTTTGTTTAGAAATGTTTAAAAAAGTAGTAGTAATTTTTTGGATACTGTTTTCTTTTCAACTTTCCTTTGGGCAAGGAATTGGGTATAAAGATAAGTATGCAAGAGGTTTATACGATAAAGCGTTAAAAGGACTAAACGATTTGAAATGTAGCGAATCGTTATTGTATTCTCAACAACTTTTAGAATACGCTTTAAAGCAGAATAAATATGATATGGCTGCGGCTTCTTACAATATCATCGGGTTAAATTTCGAAGAATTTGGCGATTTAAAAAAGTCTATTCAATATTATAATTCTGGAGTTTCTTATGCCAAATTAGCAAAGAATGATACCATTGAGAATTATCTTTATAACAACATTGGAAATCTTTATTATTTCAGGCTAAAAGATTCCAATAAAGGACTTTATTATTATCAAAAGTCATATGAATTATCTAAAAAGTTAGATACACCAAGGGATATTGCTTTTGCAGAAATTAATTTAGCCGATGTTTATTTGGAGTTGAATGAACTAGATAAAGGTAAATATTATTTGCAATTAGTAGAAAAAAAAATGAATAACAACGATTACGAAATGGGAATGTCGTATTATTCGTTGATGGCTTATTACTATGAAATGCGGAATGATCTTGTGAATGCCGAAAAGAATTATTTAAAATGTGTTTCCGATTTTAAATATCAAGATATCGAATATCATAAATCGCATCAAATGGATATTTATGCAATGGTGTATAGATTTTATAAAAAGTATAATAAAACAGAAAAAGCGCTTTATTATTTAGAAAAACACGACCAACTTCAAGATGAACTTTTTAGTAAAGAAAGGAATATCGAAATAAAAATGGCTGGCGGAGACATTGAGGCACTTGAATACAAATATAAGGTGCAACAAATTGAAACTGAGAAAAAAATTCAGCATCAAAAAATGAAGGCTGCAAATCGTTTTAATAAAGTAGTACTGTGGTTTCTTGGTTTTGTAATAATATTTTTAATTTTTATTTTTAAAGGGTTTGTAAACTATAGAACTTTAAGTAAAAAGCTATCGGATTATAACTTTCAGTTACAAGTGGCTAGAGAAAAATCAGAAGAAGCAACTCGATTAAAAACACAATTTTTATCTAATGTGAGTCATGAACTAAGAACCCCTTTGTATGGTGTAATTGGTATGGCTGAAATTTTAGAAAGCGAACACAAAGAAATTAAAAAGAGTCCCTATTTTAACGCTTTGAAGTTTTCTTCACAATATCTTTTAACTTTAATTAATGATGTTTTAAACGTTTATAAAATTGAAGATAATAATATTGAATTCAATTATGAAAATATCAATATTAGAGAAGAAATTGGTCACATAAAAGAATCTATGAATGTCATAGCAAAGTCAAACAAAAATGAAATTATTGTTTCAATTGCAGATGATGTTCCTCAATTTATTAAAACCGATTTAACTCGATTCTCCCAAATTTTAATCAACTGAGTTAGCAATGCTTTAAAGTTTACCAAAAAAGGAAAAGTTACACTTAGTTTATCCTTGGAAAATAAGGATAATAATGTTTTTTTGAAATTAGAGGTAAAAGATACTGGAATCGGAATACCTAAAGAATATTTGGATAAAATTTTTGAAAAATTTGTGCAAGTAGATGTCAATTTGCAAGAACAGTACAAAGGAACCGGACTTGGGTTGTCTATTGTGAAACGATTAGTAGAACTTTTTAAAGGAAGTATTTCTGTTGAAAGTGAAATTAGAGAAGGAAGTAAATTTACGGTTTTATTTCCTCATATACCTGCAGATGAAATTGAAGTTTCAAACCAATTGAAAACCCATTCACACGATAAGTTGAAGCATTTGAATATTTTGGTAGTGGAAGACAATAAAATCAATCAAATGGTGACCCAAAAACTCTTGGAGAAAAATGGTCACAACTTCCAAATAGCAGAAAATGGTTTGGAAGCTTTATTACTCGTTGAAGAGAATAAATTTGATGTAATTCTGATGGATATCAATATGCCAGTTATGAACGGAATTGAAGCTTCAATCAAAATTAGAAATCTTGGAATTAAAACGCCGATTATTGCGTTAACCGCTTCTGACAAAGAAAATATTCTAAAAGAAATTCTAGATAAGAAAAATGGCCTTACCGATGTTTTGGTAAAACCATTTGAATATGCCGATTTAGAAAATGTAATTTCGAGATATATTTAAGTTATTTCTTCTTCCATTTCTCAAAACCTAAAACACTTGGCTTGATTTCTTTTTGCCATTGCATTCCATAGGTTTTATTCAAAAAATTAAAAACCAATTCATTTTTAGTTTCATATTCCTCAAAATTAGTTGGAGCGATGCAACCAAAATCATGGAATTTTACATTGTATTTCTTCGCAAAAGCCAAATCTTCTTTGGTAATTACAGATGCAATTCCGCCCAATACATAAATCGTTTTAGTATTCGAATTGATTTCGATTTTAATCGTGTCGTTTTGCTTTTTCTCTTGTGCTTGAAGAGTAAAACTGAATAAAAAAATTATGATAATTTGTTTATAGTTCATTGTTTTTAATTTTTGATGAAACATCTGAACCTCCCCATTCGACAAGAGTAAAACCTCTTCGATTGGTTTTAGGTAGTTGTTGCTCGTTAATATTTTTAAAATTCTCTAAACCATAAAATTCCACATAAATTCTGATACTAGTTTCTGGTTTAGGATTTACATTTAAAGTGGCAATTTCACTACATTTTTCATTTATTAAGAAATGAATAAAGTTATATTTATTACGTTCTAAGACAGGCAACCAATATTGTATGAAGTCATTTGTTTCTTGATTGTTTAAACCAATATTTTCAAGCTTTTCGATGAAAAATTCTGTTAACTTTTCTTTTGGAACAATGAAGCCATCGTTATATTTATAATGTTCTTCTGGAAAGTCAATAGTTCCATCCCAAAATAATGAACTGTAATAACGATTGGTTTTTTTATCAAAAATTTGTCCGTTTGGCTCTGCAATTACTTCCCAATTTTTATCGTATTTTGGGAATGTTGTTAGTAATTTTCCTTTTACATCCAATTTAATATCAAGAGCAGTTTTTTCTGTTGGATAAAGATATATGACTGGTTTTTCTAATATAATATGCTGATCTGATTTGAGATTAACTACAAGATTCTCTTTATTTTCAATTTTTATCTTATGTGATTTAAATTCTATAAATGAAATTTCTAAAATATCATTTAATTTAACTTCAATAGAGAATTTTCCGTCAAAATCGGCTTGTGTTTCTGCTTTTGAATTTAGATTTTTTATATAGGCTCCAGGTATAGGAAGTTTTTCACAATCGTAAACTGTTCCAGAAATTTTAAAAACATCGCTTTCGTTTTTTATTGAATTTTCAAGGGAATATTTTTTATATAATTGCTTTAATTCTCGTTTAGAAATAGTTTTTGTAGTAATTAGAATGGCACCGTTTTTACCAATTTGTCCATAGATTGCTATTGCCTCTTTATCTTTTAAAACCTTTACCGATTCGATGTTTTTAGAATCAAATGCATCTAAAATATCTTTATAAACAATTTTTTCGTTTACAACAATTAGTGCTTCATTGAATGCTTTTTCTTGTCCAAAAGTGGTTATCGCAAATAGAAAAAATAGCAGTATTTTTAATGATTTCATTATTTTGTTTTTTTTTTAATTTGTTTTTAAAATTATTCTTGCTATTTCTTGATTGTAATAATCACAACTCCTTTTTTTCCTTTTTCACCATAAATCGGAATAGCTCTTTCAGGTTCTAAAATAACGATGGTATCAATTTTTTGCTTACTCAATGGCGCATACGGACTCGTAGGATTTTCTCCCAAAAGTGACTCTTCGGAATATTCAACACCATTTATATAATAAATTGGTTCTTTCAATTCTACCACCGATTCAATTTCTTCTGGATTTAAATTATTTAGCGATTTTTTACTTAATTTTCCGTCAATAAGTAGTAAATCATCATTTGGTTCTTTTTTGTCTTTTTCCTGAGTTGTCTCTGCCGATTTCATTGTAACATCATAACGCTTTCCTTTAGCTAAATAGCCTGAATTATTTATTGAAGCTGAATTCGAAATATTATTGTTATAGGTTGGAACCAAACTCGTTTTTGCCATTTCTTGAACTTCTTCCATAGCAATTGGAACCGGAATCATAACTTCTTTTTTCGATTTGTAATTGATGGTATCGTTAATTACAATGTTGTTCTGAATTACGATTTGTTGTTGTAAAATTTGTTCCGCATCTTTTTTAATTTCTGGAGTTGTGTTTACCAATCCATTCGCTGTTTCAGGTGTTGGAATCGTTTTTTTTGATGAATCAATAGTAGTAACTGTATTTTCTGGAACAATTACATTTTCTTTTTCTTGCAGTAAGAAAAAAGTTAATGTTCCTACTAAAACTATCGAAGCTGCTACTGCTAATTTTTTCCACAAATGTTTCTCCTTTTGAAGTGTTTGCGTTTCCATTTTGTCTTCCACGCGTGCCCAAATCTTCTCCATTCCTGGAAAGTCTTTTTGCTCGGCGTTTTCGGCAGCTTGTTGTATTTTTTTATATAATTTTTCTTCTGTTCCCATGACTATTTTGCTTTTTGATAATAAAAAGTTCTTACCAATTCTTTTAATTTACTTTTCGCTGCATTTAATTGCGATTTCGATGTTCCTTCACTAATGCCAAGTTGTTCTGCAATTTCTTTGTGCGAATAGCCTTCAATCACAAACAAATTAAAAATCGTTTGGCATCCATCGGGAATATAATTCAGTAAATTGAGCAAATCTTCTTCTTCTAAATCGGTAACTTCATCTGCTAAAGGTTGCGAATTGTAGCTCACATCTTCCAAATACAAATTAAAGTTGATGTTCTTTTTAATTTGTAACAGACAATTGTTCACCGTTATTTTTCGCGCCCAAGCTTCAAAAGCCAAATCTTCTTTTAGTTGATCTATTTTTGTAAATAGGGTAAAAAAAGCATCGGCCAATACTTCTTCAATTTCTTCCTCCTTTTTTAAATACCGTTTACACAAACGATAGAGTTTTGGCGCCATAATTTCATACACCATGCGTTGTGCTTCACGGTGTTGTTTTCGGCAGCCTTGTATGTGTTTTACATCCATTGGTAAACTTGCTTTTTTATATAGAGCATAAAAGTTTGTAAAAGGTTGGGAAGGGAGTAAAAAAAATTATTTCTTCGACGTTAATTGGTAAATTATAGTTTCTAAAGTCTCCGTATCATTGTCTTCGCACAATAAAAATTCTAATTCGGTTTCTGATTCCTTGTAAAGCGTAATACCTTCAAATTTCTGATGTTCCGATAATAATTGTACATCAATAATTTCAAATGTTGGTGCATGCATAACGCCTAAAATGGTTCCTAAAACTTCACCATCTTCATAGGTAGATTCGGTGTTTTCGGCGCAAGCTAAGAAATAAATTTTATCGTTCACTAAAATCGCATCAGTAAAAGTGGTTTCGATGTCATCTAATGTTGGAAGTGAAATCGGTACAAATCGAATGCTGTCTTCTTGGTTGTTTGGAATAATAAAAATACCATTTC
>DIST01000046.1 GCA_002421645.1 Flavobacterium sp. UBA6203 | reverse complement strand
TAAAAAACACCATTATCATGGAAACTGGAGGTATGAAAGGCAAACGAAAAGAAATGATTCGCGAAGAATTGCATTCAATTTTATGCAACGGATTTGGTGTTTCAAAAATTCATTCCGAATATGGTATGACCGAATTACTTTCACAAGCGTATTCATTAGGTGATGGTATTTTCGAATGTCCACCTTGGATGCAAATTTTAGTTCGTGATACTGAAGATGCTTTAACTTATGTTTCCGAAGGAAAAACGGGCGGAATTAATGTGATTGATTTAGCTAACATCAATTCGTGTTCGTTTATTGCTACGCAAGATTTGGGAAAAAAATATCCCAACCATTCTTTCGAAGTGTTGGGACGTTTTGATCATTCTGATATTCGCGGTTGTAACCTGATGGTTATTTAACCTTAATTACATAATAATTTTTCTTTCCTTTTTGCAATAACAAGAATTGATTGTTGATTAAATCCTCTTTTGTAATGATTTTATCTTCCCCAACTTTTTCTTTATTTAAGGAAATTGAGTTTTGTTTCAATTCTCTACGCGCATCACTGTTAGAAGCTAAAAAATTGGTTTTAGCAGCTAATGCAGCAATCATATCCAAACCTGCATTCAAATCTTCCATTGAAATCTCCGCTTGAGGAACACCGTCAAATACTTCTAAAAACGTTTTCTCATCTAACTTTTTCAACTCATCCATTGACGGACTAAAAAAAGCATTGGATGCTGCTATTGCATTTTCTAAATCAGCTTGCGAATGTACCATAATGGTAATTTCTTCAGCCAAACGTTTTTGCAAAGCTCTTAAATGAGGCGCTTCGTTATGTGCTGCAATTAATTTTTCAATCGTTTCTTTTTCTAAGAACGTGAAAATTTTAATGTATTTCTCAGCATCAACATCCGAAGTATTTAACCAGTATTGGTAAAATTTATAAGGCGAAGTTCTTTCCGCATCTAACCAAATATTTCCACCTTCAGATTTACCGAATTTCGTTCCATCTGCTTTTGTAATCAACGGACAAGTTAAGGCATATGCTTTACCTGATTCAATTCTACGAACTAATTCAGTTCCTGTAGTAATATTTCCCCATTGGTCACTTCCGCCCATTTGTAGCGTACATTTTTTAGCACGGTATAAATGTAAGAAGTCGTAACCTTGCACTAATTGGTACGTAAATTCAGTAAACGACATTCCTTCTGAAGTTTCTCCAGTCAAACGCTTTTTAACCGAATCTTTTGCCATCATGTAGTTCACCGTAATGTGTTTTCCTACATCGCGAATGAAATCTAAGAATGAAAATTCTTTCATCCAATCATAGTTGTTCACTAACTCAGCAGCGTTTGCTTCCGCAGAAGTAAAATCTAAAAAGCGAGCCAATTGTCCTTTAATCGCTTCTTGATTGTGACGCAAAGTAGCTTCATCTAATAAATTTCTTTCATTCGATTTTCCTGATGGATCACCAATCATTCCGGTTGCTCCACCTACAAGCGCTAAAGGTTTATGACCACTCAATTGAAAATGTCTCAATAACATCACCCCAACTAAATGTCCTATATGCAATGAATCGGCGGTTGGATCAATACCCACATACGCCACACGCATCTGCTCCATCAAATGTTCTTCTGTGCCTGGCATTACGTCGTGGAGCATTCCTCTCCAAGTCACTTCTTCAATAAAATTTTTCATGATTCTTAAATAATTTGAGCAAAGATAGTTTTTAGTTTAAAAGTTTAAAAGTTTTATTCAAAATTCAAGGTTAAATTAAAGCTCAAGTCCAAAAACAATTCTTAGTAAATCCAACTTCCAGCTTCCAGCAAAAAATATTATCTTTACATCATGATTTTAGTTACAGGAGCAACAGGTTTAGTAGGTTCGCATTTATTAGTACAACTTCTTCAAGAAAATGAGGAAGTCAAAGCCTTATTCCGTTCCGAAAAACAAATTGAAAAAGTGAAAAATGTTTTTGCTTTTTATAATCAAACCGCTCTTTTTGATAAAATCAATTGGGTAAAAGGCGATATTACGGATATTCCTTCGTTAGAAATTGCTTTTGAAAATATCACTCATGTATATCATTGTGCTGCTTTGATTTCGTTTGACCCTAGTGATGAAGAAGAACTGCGAAAAATCAATATTGAAGGAACTGCAAATGTAGTAAATTGTTGTATCGCTTTTGGCATAAAAAAACTTTGTCATGTAAGTTCTATAGCTGCTTTAGGAACTCCAAAAGAATTCGAAACTAGTATCACCGAAGAAACCGAATGGAATCCAGAAGAATTACACAGTGATTATGCAATTACCAAATATGGTGCTGAAATGGAAGTTTGGCGAGGGCACCAAGAAGGCTTAGAAGTGGTGATTGTAAATCCTGGAGTTATTTTTGGTTACGGTTTCCCAAAAAAAGGAAGCGATGTGATAATTCAATCCGTTAAAAATGGATTATCATTTTACACAGAGGGTAATATTGGAATAGTTTCTGTTGAAGATGTTACAAAATGCATGATTCAATTAATGAAAAGCAAAATAAACGGAGAACGATATACTCTAGTAGGCGAAAATATTTTGACAAAAGCATTACTTGATTTTATTGCAGAAGAACTACAAGTTAAAAGGCCATCTATCGAAGCTACAAAATGGATGACTTCTATAGCTTGGCGAATAGATTGGTTGATTTCCAAACTACTAAATAGTAAACGAAAATTAACCCGAAGTACTGCAAATGCATCACACACTACAAGCCCTTTTAATACTTCAAAAATTGAATGTGAACTTAATTTTACTTTTCAAAAAAAAGAAAGTTATTTAAAAACTATTCTAAAGTTGAATCAGGAGCAATTGAACTAGAACTTTGATTCTTATTATTAGATTCTGTTTGTTTTTCTTTGTCTAATCTTTCCAAAACTTTCTTGTAGATTTTTTTGAATTTTCTTGCATCTCCAGCATAATACATCTGATTTTGACGATATGTTACACTGTCAATTTTATATTTTTTAAAAATATATTGATCCATTTCAATATTATGCTCCATCAATTTATTAGGCATAGAACCCTCAATGGCTTGAAGCAATGATACATCATATAAAATATCGACCATTGTTTTTTCATCCAATAAATTATCCGGTTTTGGAACAGGATTCTTAGAACAAGATACTATAAAAATAGTAACAAACAAGAATAGTAATTGTTTCATTATATTTCTCTTTCAAATAATAAACGTTGCCCTACCTTTAAGTCTTTTACCTTTCCATTTTGATAAACTAATTTTCCATTAACAAAAGTATGTGTTACTCTTGATTTGAAATTATATCCTTCAAAAGGTGACCAACCACATTTATATAAAATATTCTCTTTCTTTACATTCCAAGGCAAATGAGTATTTACAATTGCTAAATCGGCATAGAATCCTTCACGAATAAATCCACGTTTCTCAATTTTGAAAATTTTAGCAGGATTATGACACATCTTTTCTACAATCTTTTCTACAGAAATCTTTCCTTGATGATGCGCTTCAAATAAAGCAACAACGGCATGTTGTACTAACGGACCTCCTGATGGACATGTTAAATAGGGATTACATTTTTCTTCTAAAGTATGAGGAGCGTGATCGGTTGCGATGACATCAATTCTATCATCTAACAAAGCTTTCCATAAGGCATCTTTATCAGCCTGTGTTTTTACGGCAGGATTCCATTTGATTAGCGAGCCTTTTGTTTCATAATCAGCATCTGTAAACCATAAATGATGGACACAAACTTCGGCAGTAATTTGTTTTTGTTCTAATGGAATCTTATTGGTAAACAACTCCATTTCTTTTGCTGTTGACAAGTGAAAAACATGCAAACGAGCACCTGTTTTTTTAGCTAATTCAATCGCTTTAGAAGAAGACAAATAACACGCTTCTTCACTTCGAATTAAATGATGATACTTCATTGGTATATCATCACCAAATTCTTCTTTATATTTTTGAGTATTGGCTTTAATCGTAGCTTCATCTTCACAATGAACCGCAATTAACATTTTTGTTGAAGAGAAAATCTTTTCTAAAACTTCAGGATTATCTACCAACATGTTACCTGTTGAAGAACCCAAAAACAATTTGATTCCGGCAACATTTCTAGGATTAGTTTTTAAAACTTCGTCTAAGTTATCGTTGGTTCCTCCCATCATAAACGAATAATTCGCATAAGATGTTTTAGCTGCAATTTGATATTTATCTTCTAAAAGTTCTTGTGTAACGGCATTTGGAACTGTGTTTGGCTGTTCAATAAAAGAAGTTATTCCGCCAGCAACCGCTGCTCTACTTTCTGTTTCTATATTTCCTTTATGTGTCAGTCCTGGCTCTCTAAAATGCACTTGATCGTCAATTGCTCCAGGCATTACATAACTTCCTTCCGCATCAATAATAACGCAATCAGACGATTTTGGGCTTATTTTTTCGGCAATCTCTTTAATGAATTCATTCTCAATTAAAATATCACCTTCAAAAATAGCTCCTTCATTAACAATTTTGGCATTTCGAATTAAAACAGTACTCATTATAATCTATTAAATATTTTTCTTAACCTCAACATTATCACTCCTACTACGGCTTCGCGGATAATTCCTCCACTCATTTTTGATTGTCCTTTTGTTCTATCGGTAAAAATGATAGGCACTTCAACAATTTTAAAATTCTTTACGAAAGCGCGATATTTCATTTCAATCTGAAACGCATAACCCACAAATTTTATTTTATCCAAATTAATGGCTTCTAAAACTTGTCTTTTGTAACATTTGAATCCTGCAGTAGCGTCAGCAATTTTCATACCTGTTATCATTCGAACGTAAACGGAAGCAAAATAAGATAGTAAAACACGACTCAAAGGCCAATTTACCACATTAACTCCGTTAGAATATCGGGAACCAATGGCAACATCTGCACCATTTTCACAAGCAGCTAACAACTTTTCTAAATCATTTGGATTGTGAGAAAAATCGGCATCCATTTCAAAAATATAATCATATCCATGAGAAAGCGCCCATTTAAACCCCGCCACATAAGCCGTACCTAAACCCGATTTTTTCATACGTACTTTTAGATGCAATCGTGTTGGAAATTCTTCTTGCATTTCTTTCACTTTTGCCGCTGTACCATCAGGCGAATTGTCATCTACAATTAAAACATGAAAAGAAGTAGGCAAAGACAAAACTGCCTTTACAATTGCTTCAATATTTTCAATTTCGTTAAAAGTTGGAATTACAACAATACCCTGAGCCATAAAAAATCTTCTATTTCAACTGCAAAAATAAGGTATTTCTAGCTGACAATTCTTAATAATTTTATAATAATGAAAGTGACACTATTTTTTGTAATTTTGCGCCAATTATGTTAGCAATTCAATTACACGACAGAATCATCGAAAGCAAAGATTGGGCAACCATCTTGTTTATCATCTGCGTGGCTATAATTGCCATTAACAAAACCATATCTTCTGTTCGATTTAACGAGTTTGTTCGATTGGCTTACTCCGATAAATACACCAAGATTTATCGCGATAGTAGTAACTTGATGAGTGGTTTTACCATTTCGATGTTTGTTTTGCAATTAATTTCATTTTCATTTTTTACGCTATTGGTTTTAAATCAATTTCATAGAGCTGAAAAAAACGATTTGATTGTTTATATCCAAATCTTTACTTTTTTGAGTGTTTTTATCCTCTCTAAATTCTTAATTGAGAAAATTATTGCAACAGCATTTAAAATTGAAGAATTTAACGAGCAATTCAACTTATTAAAAGTCAATTACAGAGCTTATTTTGGATTCATTTTATTACCCGTTAATATCATTTTATTCTACAATTCGTTTGATTCGGATTGGTTTTTTTGGACATTATTGATTACCCTAATCACTATAAACATCACTACTTACTTGGTTGCATTGAAATTGTATCAAAATTTACTATTACGCAAAATATTTTATTTTATTTTATATCTTTGCACCCTTGAAATAGCACCTTACTATTTTATTTATAATTGGTTTACAAAAAATTAGAGAGAAATATGTCAAATTTGAAAGTGAAAACAATATTAGTTTCACAACCAGAGCCTAAAGTAGAAAATTCTCCGTATTTTGAGCTTCAAAATAAACTGAAAGTAAAGGTTGATTTTCGACCTTTCATCCATGTAGAAGGTGTTCCTGCTAAAGAAGTTCGTGCTCAAAAAATCGACTTAAATAATTATACTGCCATCATATTAACCAGTAGAAACGCTGTAGATCACTTTTTCAGAGTAGCTGAAGAAATGCGTTACAAAGTACCAGAAGATTTAAAATATTTCTGTCAGTCTGAAGCGGTTGCTTTTTACTTACAACGTTATGTAGTATATAGAAAGAGAAAAATTTATGTGGGTCAAAAAGACTTCACTGATTTAGCTCCGCTAATTAAAAAATATAAAGACGAAAAATTCTTATTACCAAATACCGACCAATTAAACGCTGATGTTCCACAAACATTAGATGGTTTAAAAGTAGAATGGAAACAAGGTATTTTCTACAGAACGGTAATGAGTGATTTATCAGACTTAAAAGATGTTTATTACGATATTTTAGCGTTCTTTAGTCCAACAGGAATTAAATCGTTATTTAAAAACTTCCCTGATTTCCAACAAAACAACACTAGAATTGCTGTTTTTGGAGAAACCACAAAAAAAGAAGCTTTAGAACACGGTTTACGTGTTGACATCATGGCTCCAAGTCCTGGCACGCCATCAATGACAGGAGCTTTGGAAAAATATGTAGCAGAAGCTAACAAAGGAAAATAAAAACAAACAAAAATATATAAAACCCAAACTCTTTCGAATTTGGGTTTTTGTTTGATTTATGTCAATAAAAAAAGTCCCGAAAATTTCGGGACTTTTTTACTATATAAATTTCTTTAGATTACAATTGAGGACCAGCTGCTACTAATGATTTTCCTTCTTCGTTGTCTGTATATTGAACGAAGTTTTTGATAAATCTTGAAGCCAAGTCTTCAGCCTTTGCATTCCATTCAGCTGCATCAGCATAGGTATTTCTTGGATCTAAAATGTTAGTATCTACATTTGGTAAAGCAGTAGGAACTACAAAATTAAATACTGGAACTGTTTTTGTTTCCGCATTTTCGATAGAACCATCTAAAATAGCATCAATAATTGCTCTTGTATCTTTAATTGAAATACGTTTTCCTGTTCCGTTCCAACCTGTGTTTACCATGTAAGCTGTAGCATTGTGTTGCTCCATTTTCTTCACTAATTCTTCACCGTATTTTGTTGGGTGTAATGATAAGAATGCTTTTCCGAAACAAGCTGAGAATGTTGGTTCTGGTTGAGTTACTCCTCTTTCAGTTCCGGCTAATTTAGCTGTAAATCCTGATAAGAAGTAATATTTAGTTTGCTCTGGAGTTAATTTAGAAACTGGAGGCATTACTCCGAATGCATCTGCAGTTAAGAAAATAACTTTAGTAGCATGACCTGCTTTAGAAACTGGTCTTACAATATTTTCAATATGATTAATTGGGTAAGAAACACGTGTGTTTTGTGTTACTGAACCATCTTTGAAATCAATTTTTCCGTTTGCATCAACCGTTACGTTTTCTAATAACGCATCTCTTTTAATAGCACCAAAGATGTCTGGTTCATTTGCTGCACTTAAATCGATAGTTTTTGCATAACATCCACCTTCAAAGTTGAAAACACCGTCATTGTCCCATCCGTGTTCGTCGTCTCCGATTAATTCACGTTTTGGATCTGTTGATAACGTAGTTTTTCCTGTTCCAGATAATCCGAAGAAAACAGCCACATCGCCATCTTTTCCTTTGTTAGCCGAACAGTGCATAGAAGCGATTCCTTGTAATGGTAAGTAATAGTTCATCATTGAGAACAATCCTTTTTTCATTTCACCACCGTACCAAGTTCCTCCAATTAATTGGATTTTCTCAGTTAAGTTGAACGCTACATAAACTTCCGAATTTAATCCGTGAGCTGCGTAGTCTTTGAAACTTGTTTTTGAACCATTCATTACTACGAAATCTGGCTCACCAAAGTTTTCTAATTCAGTTTCTGTTGGACGGATGAACATGTTTTTCACAAAGTGTGCTTGCCATGCTACTTCCATAATGAAACGAACTTTCAATCTTGTGTTTTCGTTTGCACCACAAAAAGCGTCAACAACGTATAATTTTTTATTAGATAATTGCTTTACAGTAGTTTCTTTTAAAGCATTCCAAGTATCTTGAGAAATTGGTTTGTTATCGTTAGCTGCTTTGTCAGAATTCCACCAAATTGTGTTTTCTGTAACGCTATCTTTAACAATGTATTTGTCTTTAGGAGAACGACCTGTGAATTCACCAGTCATTACGTTTACCGCTCCAAGTTCTGACAACTGACCTCTTTCAAAACCTTCTAAAGCTGGGTTTAATTCTTCATTATATAAATAATCGTATGAAGGATTGTATATGATTTCTGATACATTAACGATTCCGTATTTTTCTAACGAAATCGATTTCGTAGTTTGAGCATTCGTATCCATAAAATTAGGTTATGTTGTGTTTAAAATAAAGTGCAAAATTATAAATTAAATTTGAGATAGCGTTTTAATTTAGTGTTTTTTAGATAAAACAGCGTAAAAAAAGTAGCCCCAAGCCGAAACCAAGAACAGTCCGCCTATTGGTGTAATCGGTCCTAAAAATTTCGTCTTTAAATTTGTAATTGTATTTGTCGCCAAAAAATAAATAGAGCCTGAAAAAAACAAAACCCCTGTAATCGTTAAATAAAAAATAATGGCGCGTTCTTTTTCTCCTAAAAAAGCAAAAGTTCCTATAAACAAAAGAAACAACGCGTGATACATTTGATAACGTACCCCAACTTCAAATGTTGCCAATTGCTCCATCGAAAGTACTTTTTTTAATCCGTGAGCCCCAAATGCTCCCAAAATTATTGCTGTAACTCCCAAAATAGCCGCAACTAACAGTATTTTCTTATCCATTTTATAAAATTTGAGACCAAAGATAGCAAAAGTTTTTATGTTAAATTATGACATAAATGAAGAATTTGTTTTTATAAATATAACATTTTACTATCTTCGTGTGATATTTTCAGATTTTACAAAATGAGACATATTTTAGTCATTGGAGCGGGTCGTTCTGCTTCATCCCTTATAAAATACCTTTTAGACCATTCAGAAGCTCAAAATCTTCAGGTTACTATTGGCGATTTGTCGGAAGAATTAGCAAAACAAAAAACCAACAGTCATAAAAATGCCAGAGCAATTGCTTTTGATATTTTTAATGAAGCGCAACGAAAAGAAGAAATTCAAAAAGCGGATGTTGTGGTTTCTATGTTGCCAGCACATTTGCATTTAGAAGTGGCTAAAGATTGTATTACCTACAAAAAAAATATGGTAACAGCATCTTATATCAGCCCAGCCATGCAAGAATTAGACGCTGCAGCTAAAGAAAATGGTTTAGTTTTTATGAACGAAATAGGACTTGACCCAGGAATCGATCACATGAGCGCAATGAAAGTATTAGATGAAATTCGTGAAAAAGGCGGAAACATCATTTTATTCGAATCGTTCTGTGGCGGATTAGTAGCCCCAGAAAGCGACAACAATTTATGGAATTACAAATTCACTTGGAATCCTAGAAATGTCGTTTTAGCGGGGCAAGGTGGCGCGGCGAAATTCATTCAAGAAGGCACTTATAAATATATTCCATATTCCAAATTATTCAGAAGAACCGAGTTTTTAGAAGTAGAAGGTTACGGAAGATTCGAAGCTTATGCCAATAGAGATTCTCTAAAATATAGAAGTGTTTACGGATTAGATGATGCCTTAACTTGTTACCGAGGAACCATCAGAAGAGTAGGTTATTCAAGAGCTTGGGATATTTTAGTACAACTTGGAATGACGGATGATTCATACACAATTGACAACTCGGAAAACATGACATATCGTGAATTTACGAATTCGTTTTTACCTTATCATCCAACAGATACTGTAGAAATCAAATTGCGTCATGCACAAAAAATTGATCAAGACGATATTATTTGGGATAAATTAGTCGAAATTGATTTGTTTAATCCGAACAAAAAAATTGGTTTAATAAAAGCTACGCCAGCACAAATTTTAGAAAAAATATTGTCTGAAAAATGGGCTTTAGAACCAAATGATAAAGACATGATTGTAATGTATCACAAATTTGGTTACGAGTTAAATGGTGAGAAAAAACAAATTGATTCCACTATGGTTTGCATTGGTGATGATCAAACCTATACATCAATGGCAAAAACCG
Source organism: Flavobacterium sp. UBA6203 (assembly GCA_002421645.1). The sequence goes on along the minus strand of DIST01000046.1, from coordinate 19,696 downwards.
TTGGACTTCCAGTTGCAATAGCTACGTTGAAAATTTTAAACAAAGAAATTACAACTCCTGGAGTACAATTACCAATCACAAAAGAAGTGTACAATCCTATATTAAAAGAATTAGAAGAATATGGTGTTATATTTAAGGAGACTGAAGTTCCTTATTTAGGTTACAATCCTCTAAATGTAAAGAATTAAGCAATTATTATTCAAAATAGAAAATCCGAAATCGTAATTGGTTTCGAATTTTTTTATTGCGTTTGAAATTGATTTTGTATTTTTACTTTCAAATCAATTGAAAATGAAGATAAATCACTTACAAATTGAAATCGACGGAATCGACAAAGAAATTCTTCGCGATTTGATGGAAGACGCTCGCAAACCTATTTTACAGATTGCAAATAAAATTGGGATTTCAGGCGCTGCGATTCATCAACGTTTACGTAAATTAGAACAAGCGGGTGTGATTTCAGGTTCGAAGTTTATTGTGGATACGAAAGTTTTGGGTTATAGTACGATGGCTTTTATCGGAATATATTTAGAAAAAGCGTCAAGTAATCCAGAAGTAGTGAAAGAATTGAAGAAGATTCCAGAAGTTTTGGAATGTCATTATACGACCGGGAATTGGAGTATTTTAATCAAAATCATTTGTCGAGATAACGAGCATTTGATGCAATTACTCAACAAGAAAATACAACCTATTGATGGGGTTTCAAGAACGGAAACGTATATTTCATTGGAACAGCAAATTGAGAGACAAATTCAGTTGTAAATTTCAAATTCAAAAATCAAGAACAAACAAAAAACCCAAACTCTGAATGAATTTGGGTTTTAAAATATAATATCAAACTAATTACTCTCTCGAACCTAAAATTTGGAAAGCCCAATACAATAAAGACGCTAAAGCTCCTAAAGCCGCGACTACATAAGTTCTTGCAGCCCATTTTAATGAATCTTCAGCACCTGCATATTCTTGCTGACTTACCATGTTTTTATTTTTTAACCAAGCTAATGCTCTGTTACTTGCATCGTATTCCACTGGAAGCGTAACGAAACTGAAGGTAGTTGCAATAGCCATTAAAATTAAACCTGCAACCGCTACGTAAAAACCAATACTTGATTTAGATGCAAATCCTAAAATCAAACCACCCATAATTAACCATTGCGACATACTTGACGAAATGTTTACTACAGGCACCATTTTAGAACGCATTGTTAACCAACTATAAGCTTGAGCATGTTGCACAGCATGCCCCACTTCGTGAGCCGCAACCGCAGCCGCAGCCGCATTTCTTTGATTGTAAACTGCTTCTGATAAGTTTACCGTTTTATCCATCGGATTGTAATGATCCGTTAACCTTCCTGGTGTTGAAATTACTTTTACATCAAAAATTCCGTGATCGTGAAGCATTTTCTCGGCGATTTCTGCACCACTCATTCCGTTTCTTAATGACACTTTTGAATAATATTCAAACTTGCTCTTCAAACGAGAACTTACTAACCAACTTACTAGAGCAATCGCTCCAATCATGATATAATATCCAAACATAATTTTTCTTTTTAATTTTATAAACTAGACACAAAATTTAAGCCAATTTATCTTAAATGACAAGTTGACATTTTGATTTATTTATTATACGTAAAAAACGAAAAATGTTACAAAAACGAAAAGAAAAAACCGCAGATTCGCAAATTAATTTTAAATCAGCAAATCTGCGGTTTCATATTACTCACATAGTTTGTCACTCTGAAAGAGTCTTTACTTAGATTGCGTAAGATGCTTTCAGCATGACAAAAATGTGCTGAAATTATCCCACCAAATTAATAATCTTACCCGGAACAATAATGACTTTATTTGGAGTTCTACCTTGTAATTGTGCTTGTGTTCTTTCATCAGCCATTACGATTTCTTCAATTTGAGCTGCTGTTAAATCCAATGGTAATTTAATTGTGAAACGCATTTTCCCGTTGAAAGAAACTGGATATTCTTTTTCAGATTCTACTAAATATTTGGCTTCAAATTTTGGAAAAGCAACGGTTGCAATTGAACCTTCATGGCCTAAAGCACACCACAATTCCTCAGCAATATGAGGCGCATAAGGAGAAACTAAAACCGCTAATGGTTCTAAAATGGCTCTATGATTGCATTTTAATTGTTGTAATTCATTTACACAAATCATGAATTGCGAAACCGATGTATTGAAAGAGAAATTCTCAATATCTTCTGTAACCTTTTTAATGGTTTTGTGTAACGATTTATACATTTCTGCAGTTGGTTCATCGTTTACTATTACCGAACCGTTGTCATCAAAATACAAACGCCATAATTTTTTCAAAAAACCAGCAACTCCAGTAATACCTGCTGTATTCCAAGGTTTTGCTTGTTCTAATGGTCCTAAGAACATTTCGTACAAACGCAATGTATCCGCACCGTATTCATTACAAATATCATCTGGATTGACTACGTTGTATTTCGATTTCGACATCTTTTCTACTTCGCGACCTACAATGTATTTACCATCTTCTAAAATGAATTCCGCATCTTTATAATCTGAATATAATGGATGTGCTTTGAATTTTTCTATGTCTAATTCGTTGTTAACTTCATTAATACATGATAATTCAACGTGAATTGGAGTCATTTTGTCCCACAAAATCTCGGGATGACCAATTGATTTATGAATTTCAATAAGCTCTTTGTGAATATTTGCTGATTGATCATTTATATCTTTGAAAAACAATCTTTCTTTTATTGCTTTTTCAATTAAATTCTTAGAAATAAAAATGACTTTACCTTTTTGATTTGAAGATTCAAAGCCATATTCATATCTATAAACAAATGCACTCATTCCCAAAATCATCCCTTGATTGATTAATTTTTTGAATGGTTCTTCGGTTGGAGCGAAACCTCTGTCTTTTAAGAATTTATTCCAAAAACGAGAGTACAATAAATGTCCGGTTGCGTGTTCGCTTCCGCCAATGTATAAATCTACATTTTCCCAATATTTTAAGGCGTCTTCGCTAGCAAAATCATTTTCGTTTTTTGCATCCATGTAACGCATCCAGTACCAAGACGAACCTGCCCAACCTGGCATTGTGTTTAATTCTAACGGGAAAACATTCACGTTATCTATTAACTGATTACTAACCACTGAACACTGAACACTGTCCCAAGCCCAAACCGTTGCATTCCCTAATGGTGGCTGACCGTCTTCTGTTGGTAAGTATTTTTCAACTTCTGGCAACACGATTGGCAAGTGTTTTTTGTCAATCATTTGCGGTAAACCATTCACGTAATATACTGGAAATGGTTCGCCCCAATATCTTTGGCGAGAGAAAACAGCATCACGTAAACGGTAATTTACTTTGGCTTTTCCTGCTCCTATTTTTTCTAATTCTTCAATGATTTTTTTAGTTCCCGATTTGTAATCCAATCCGTTTAAGAAATCAGAATTTACTAATTCGAAACCACCTTTTTCACCGTAAGCGGCTTCTGAAATATCTTGGTTGAAAATATTTTTAATTTCAGGCATTCCGTGTGTTCCTTTGAAAAAATTCGCAAAAGCATAATCACGCTCATCGCCACATGGAACCGCCATAACAGCACCTGTTCCGTAACCAGCCAAAACGTAATCGCCAATCCAAACTGGAATTGGTTCTTTAGTAAATGGATGTTCGGCATACGCTCCAGTGAAAACTCCTGAAATGGTTTTAACATCTGCCATTCTTTCTCTTTCCGAACGTTTTGCTGTAGCTTCAACATAAGCTTCAACTGCTGCTTTTTGTTCTGGAGTAGTGATTTGAGCAACCAATTCGTGTTCTGGAGCTAAAGTCATAAACGTTACTCCGAAAATCGTATCAGGGCGAGTGGTAAAAACATCAATTTTAGCATCGTGATTGTTTACATTAAACGAAACCATTGCTCCAACCGATTTTCCAATCCAGTTTCTTTGTGATTCTTTGATGGATTCGCTCCAATCGATAGTTTCTAAACCTTGTAACAAACGCTCGGCATAAGCTGAAATTCGCATCGACCATTGCGTCATTTTTTTACGAATAACAGGATGTCCGCCACGTTCTGAAACGCCGTTTACGATTTCGTCATTCGCTAAAACCGTTCCTAAAGCTGGACACCAGTTTACTTCGGTTTCCGCTAAATAGGTTAATCTATATTGTAAAAGTATTTTTTGTTGTTGTTCTGATGAAAATGATTTCCAATCATCCGCTGAAAATGGCGCAATATTATCATCACAAACCGCATTTACATTCGCATTTCCGTTTTTCTCGAATTCTTGAATTAAAGTGCGAATGCTTTCTGCTTTATCCGAATTTTTATTGTACCAAGATTCGAATAATTGAATGAAAATCCACTGTGTATGTTTGTAATAATCTGGATTTGAAGTACGCACTTCTCTACTCCAATCAAACGAAAATCCGATTTTATCTAATTGTTCACGGTAGCGCGCAATGTTCTCACGAGTTGTTTTTTCAGGATGTTGACCTGTTTGAATCGCATATTGTTCGGCTGGTAAACCAAATGAATCGTACCCTTGCGGATGCAACACATTAAAACCTTGATGTCTTTTATATCTTGCGACAATATCAGAAGCAATGTAACCCAGCGGATGCCCAACGTGTAAACCCGCTCCAGAAGGATAAGGAAACATATCTAATACATAGTATTTTGGTTTGTCTGAATTATTTGATGCAGCAAAAGTTTGATTTTTTGCCCAATATTGTTGCCATTTGGCTTCGATTTTTTCGTGGTGGTATTTCATGTCAGTTTTCTGTTATCGGTTTTATCCGAAAAATAAAGGTGCAAAAATACGTTTTATAAAACTTTTATAAAACTAATCTTTAAAATATAGTGTTCCGTTTGGATTGGCGTAGCCTTTGAAGTTTTTGTTTTCGTCTTCTAATGCGATGTATTCTATTGCTTCCAACAAGGATATTCCTTTTTTACCACTACTAATGGTGTATTTAATTTCTCTAACTGGATAATTGAAATAGTTAGGAAGCAATGTCAACACATAATCCGAATTACTGTAATAACTGATATAAGCCGAATGTTGGTTTCCTTTTTTAACTTTCAAGAAACTTGGACTTTCCGAATTAAATGTGATACTATCAAATTCAATCGGTAATTTGACTTCTTTCTTTTCAGAAACCAATCCAAACAAGTTGTTTTTCTTAACCAAAAACACTTGCTCTTTAAATGATGATGTTATAGTGTAGCCCATTTTAATATCGTCATATTCAGCAGGCAGAATAAAAGCATGATTAGCATCAATAACACCATATTTCATGATTTTTGTTTTTTTATCCAACACTCCAACTTTATAATAATTTTTAAAACCTGAATCATATTTTTTTTCAGATTTCATAGGCTCAAGAAAATCATACTCCACACTTTTTTGAAATGGGAATTGATACACTAAACCAAATTTATTCTTCTTTTGATAAATAATATAATTGAAATAGGTTTTTAAAGTATCCGCAATGGTTTTTTCATCGGTAATTACTCCTTTTGTTTTGAAAACTTCTATTTTATCTGTTTTAACAGGAAACTTTACAAGCTTTACATTTTTTTTAACATTGTTTGAAACTTCAATTTCTATTTGATTGTCTTTTAAAACATATTTGTAGTACGAAGTTCCTTTTGGCTTTTTTCTGATGGTTTTTCCGCTTCCTGGTCCATCTCCACTTCCAGAACCAGTTCCTGAAAAAGCTCTAGATTCTTCAACAACCATTTCACTATCTATATTTGGAACTGCAATATTATCATCGTAATTGTTATATCCTTCTTTTTTCTTTTTTGGCCCTATGTTTTCTTGAATATACTGACTGTCTTTTTTGTTATCTAAAAGAATGATTCGACTTTCTTCTACTTTAAAATATTTAGTTTCAACAGTGCTTGTTGCATTTTGTTTTACATAAGCGATGGCTAATTCTTCTTTTGATTTTTTATTGTCTAATTCTATCGAAAAAACATCTTTTAACACATAACTTAACTTGTTATCATTGTAATAATCCAAATTTACTAACGATTCTCTTCCTTCTAAATCCTTTATATAAAATCCAATAATAAAAGTAGTATCATAACGTTTGTCATTTGCCTTAATTCCTTTTAAATAAGAAAGCGGTTGATTAATTAGTAATTCCCCTTTAGTGTTGTATAAATAGCTGATTTCTTTTTTATCAACTCCTTTTTTAACCGCAATTATCAGATTAGTTGACACATACTGCAATTTTTGAAATTCAACAGGAATTACATTTTTGGAACCTATGTAAACTCCCGAACTATTTCCTAAAGAAGCTTCAAAAAAAGTAGTCCCTTTACTTCTGTCTTTTTTTATTGCATCGTATTTTGGTGCAACTAAAACCTTTGCATTTTCATCACACAAACCCCATAAATTGCCTTCTCGGTAAGGAAAAATATTTTCTTGTGCCGTTAAGCTTAGTGCAAAAAAGAATAAAAGTGCCGAAATCTTAAATCGTAATGTCATTTTTATGAATTTAAAGCTTCAAATTTACTGATTATAAATACTAAAGTTAAAACTTTGTTGTTATATTCTATGTAAACAAAATTTCTTTACTATTTTTACGGCTTAAATAGAATTATATGGCATCATCTTTTGAAAATTACAACAAACGACGTTTGATATCTTCTTACTTTTCGGTAGTATTGAGTATCTTTTTAGTATTGTTCCTATTAGGAGCTTTAGGACTTTTTGTAATTAATTCGAAAAAGATTACTAATGATTTTAAAGAAAATATACCTATGACTGTTTTCTTTGATAACGATGCAAAAGATTCCACTATTAGCGCTTTTGACACGGAATTAAAAAACGCTAAATTCATCAAAGAATATGCTTTTGTTCACAAGGATAGCGCGGCTAAAAACAATGTGGACATCGTTGGAAAAGATTTTATGGAGTTTTTAGGATTCAATCCACTTCAAAATTCATTTGACATTCACTTAAAAGGAGATTACGTTAATGCAGATAGCATCAAGAAAATTGAGCGTAACATTCGTAAAAACGAAATGGTTTCGGAAATTATCTACGATAAAGAATTGGTTGACATGGTAAACGAAAACGTAACAAAAATCACGTTTTGGATTTTAATCATCAGCGGAATTTTAACGGTTGTAGCGATGTTGTTAATCAATAGCTCTATGCGATTATCGATTTATTCTCACCGTTTTACTATCAAAACCATGCAGATGGTAGGAGCGACAAAATCGTTCATTAGAAAACCTTTTATTTGGAGAAGTATTAAACTAGGATTAATTGGTTCTGGATTAGCTATCATCGGAATTATCGCTTTAGCTATTTATGTAGATGGCATATTCCCAAGTTTAGGCATTGCAAAAGATTACGTTTCGCTTGGTATTGTAATTACTGGTGTTTTAGGAATTGGAATTCTAATTACCTGGATTAGTACCTTTTTTGCTACACAACGTTTCTTGAATTTAAAAACAGACGATCTTTATTAGTATTCATTGAATAATGTTCAGTGAATTAAAAAAATATAAAAATGGAAAATAACAACAAACCTGAATTTCTTTTTGACAAAGTAAACTACAAAATTCTTTTAGTTGGATTAGCTGTAATTGGCTTAGGATTTCTTTTAATGAGTGGTGGCGGAAGCGAAGATCCAAATGTATTCAATGGTGAAGAATTATTTAGTTTCAGAAGAATTCGTTTAGCTCCAACCGTAGTTTTAATTGGATTTGGAATTACAATTTATTCGATTTTAAAAAATCCGAAGAAGTAACACTTTATGGATATTTTACAAGCTATTATCATTGCCATCATTGAAGGTCTAACGGAATACTTACCCGTTTCTTCAACGGGACACATGATTTTTACGAGTTCTTATTTTGGAATTGAAAAAGAGGAATTTACCAAACTGTTTCAAGTTTCCATTCAATTTGGAGCCATTTTAGCAGTTGTAGTTTTGTATTGGAAGAAATTTTTCGATTTCTCGAAATTTCAATTCTTTATTAAATTAGCCTTTGCAGTTATCCCAGCCTTAATCTTGGGTAAACTATTTGATGATAAAATTGAAGCGGTTTTAGAACATCCAACACCAATTGCTGTTGTACTTATCATAGGTGGAGTAATTCTGTTATTTGTTGATAAATTTTTCAAAAATCCTACCATCTTTAAAGAAGAAGACATTACCATAAAAAAAGCAGTAACTATTGGTTTTTGGCAATGCTTAGCTATGATGCCTGGTACCAGCCGAAGTGCAGCAAGTATTATTGGCGGCATGCAACAAGGGTTGTCACGACAAGCAGCAGCTGAATTTTCATTCTTTTTAGCAGTACCGACCATGTTAGCGGTTACCTGTTATTCTATTTTTTTAAAATCGTATGAAGCAAGTGGTTTGAAAGGATACGAATTGATTTTAAAAACACCCGAAAACACAAAAATGTTCATCATTGGAAATGTTGTGGCTTTTATTGTAGCGGTTTTAGCTATTAAGTTTTTTATAGAAATCATCAAAAAATACGGTTTCAAACCTTGGGGATGGTATCGTATTGTAGCTGGAATTCTTTTATTAGTGTACTTTAATTTATATAAATAATGAGTGCCGAAGAATTTTTAGCAGGAAAAGTACTTTTAATAGACAAACCTTTGAAATGGTCTTCTTTTCAAGCGGTGAATAAATTGAAATACATTTTAAAACGCAAATACGACTTACCAAAGAAATTCAAAATAGGTCACGCTGGAACTTTAGATCCGTTGGCAACTGGTTTATTGATTATTTGCACAGGAAAATTCACCAAAAGCATTAACGAAATTCAAGCGCAAGCCAAAGAATATACTGGAACTATAATGGTTGGAGCTACTACTCCATCTTACGATTTAGAAACTGAAATTGACGCTACTTTTCCAACCGAACATATTACCGAAGAATTGATTTTGGAAACCACAAAACAGTTTTTAGGTGAAATCGACCAAAAACCACCTGTTTTTTCTGCCATTAAAAAAGACGGAAAACGTTTGTACGAACACGCACGAGCTGGTGAAGAAGTTGAAATTCAATCCAGAAAAACTACTATTTACGAATTTGAAATCACTCGAATTCAATTACCAGAAATCGATTTTAGAGTAAAATGTAGCAAAGGAACTTACATTCGTTCGTTAGCGTTTGACTTTGGATTAGCCATGCAATCGGGCGGACATTTAACGGCGCTTCGAAGAACAAAAATTGGCGATTATTCGGTTGAAAACGCAATTAATCCTGATAATTTTGAAGAATCTTTAAGTTAAAATATTCTGAATCTGAAGTTTATAAACAAATTATTTCTTATTTTTACGTAGCATAAATTTCTACTCAAATGAAAACTGCCGATAAAAAAAATAAAAATCTTGCTATTCCAGGCAAACCGATGTCTCAAAAAGCATTCGCTGACTTAATCAAAGAAGCGGAAAATGGTCCGTTTTTGACTGAAAAAGAGTTTGAAAAAAGATTTGAAGAATGGAGGCTAAACAGAAAGAAGTAGTTCGTTCTTCTTTTTATCTCTATGATATTCAAGATATTTTTGAATATGGTGAAGCTACGTTTGGTGAAAAAGCTGCCATTTACTTTTATCAAGAAATTAAATCTATCGTTCAAAGGTTAGAAACCGAATACCTACTTCATCCTGAATGTCGTCATTTGGAAACCAAAACTAAAATCTATCGCAACATTATTTTAGGCTCGTACTTAATTATTTACAGAATTCGCACCAATAGAATTGAAGTTTTACGAGCTTTTCACGGAAGTCATTCGCCAAAAATTTTAAAAACCGTCAAAAAAATAAAAATCTAATCTTTTGAAAACTTTTTTAACAAAATTATACTTAGCAAGCTTACTTCTTGTTTTATTTCAATTTAGCTTTTCCCAAAATGTAAAACTAAAAACAGGCGATATTTTATTTCAATCGATGAATTGCGGCCCACTTTGCGAAGCTATTAACGAAGTTACCGAAGGTTATCAAGGAAAAGATTTTAGTCATTTAGGAATGGTTTACATCAAAAACGATTCAATTTTCGTAATTGAAGCTGCCGGAAAAGCAGTAAAAGTAACACCATACGAAACCTTTAAAACCTACACAAAAGAAGAAATGTTTGTAGGAAGATTAAAAAGAAAATACCGAAAATACATTCCGGAAGCCATTTCGTTTTCATTACAACAAGTTGGTGTTCCATATGATGATGAATATTTGTACGATAATGGAAAATACTATTGCTCGGAATTAATTTATGATGCGTTTTTGCATTCGTACAAAAAACCATTGTTTGATTTATTTCCGATGACATTCAAATCGCCAAAATCGAATGAGTATTTTGAAGTTTGGGCAGATTATTACAAGAAACTAAAAATGGAAATTCCAGAAGGTCAACTAGGTTGCAACCCTGGTGGAATTTCCACTTCTGATAAGTTGAAAATTATTGGAACTTTACGCTAAGATATTTTCATGCAGTTCCACGATTTCATTCTGAATCGAAATTCCTTTATCGTGTAAATACCATTTTTGCAATTCTATTTTAGCGGTTTCATCAACAATTCCGTGAGCAGCTTTGTAATCTAAGATTAATTGTTTTGCATCATGAGGTCTTGGACCCCAATCCGCCACAACTTCTAAAGTTTCAGCATCTAAAAGGATTAATTTTGGAATTGCTTTTCCTCCATTCGTTAAGAAATGTTGCATTAAAGCATCGTTATCATCACGCAAAGCAATTTTTAATTCTACTTTATCTGTTACTTCTGCCATTTTGTGAATTACAGGAACGATTTGAGCGGCATCGCCACACCAACCTTCGCTTAATACCAACCAAATGTATTTTTTATCTAAATTTTGTAATTTAGCTTTTACCTCTGGAGTTACTTCAATAGTTTTATCTAAACGATGCATTCTCGTTTCGTTTAATTCTGAATAATGAAGTAAATCGGCTGATTGTTCGTGACCTGTAGATTTCCCTTCAGCGATTAAACTTGTTACTTTTTTTCGGTAATCGGCATAAGAAAAACTATTTTCTAATGCTTGTTTTATAGTATTTATCATCTTCTTAACTTTATTTGGCAAATTTAATTCTAATTTTGGTAATTATCTGTAAGAAATGTTACATATGGAAAATCCATCAAAATCTATCGGAATTGTATTGTCGGGTGGTGGTTCTAAAGGAATTGCGCATGCTGGTGCTTTGCAATTTTTAACTGAACAAGGCATCCAACCTTCATGTATTGCTGGAACAAGTGCTGGTGCTATTGTAGGCGGATTATTTGCTTTTGGAAAAACACCAGAGGAAATTCTAGAATTCTTCAAATCGGTTTACTTTTTTCATTGGAAACATTTTACGTTCAAAAAAGCTGGATTGATTGATTCGGAATCCTTTAAAAGTTATTTTACCGAAATGCTTGGAGAAACTACCATTGGTGATTTAAAAATTCCAGCTTACATCACGGCAACCGATTTGGTTAAAGGAAAACTCAAAATTTTTAATTCCGAAACAAAACTTATCGATGCCATTTTAGCTTCTTCTTCTTTTCCAGGAATGCTGTCTCCTTATGAAATCAACAACAAATTGTATAGCGATGGTGGTATTTTAAATCATTTCCCCACCGATATTTTACAAGGAAGATGCGACTATTTGATTGGAGTTTATGTGAGTCCAATTCAAAATATAGAATCCAAAGACTTAAAATCGATTAAATCAGTTACTAGTAGAGCCTTCGATTTATTATATGCCAATTATAATTATCAGAAGTTTAATTTATGCGATTGGGTTATTGAGCCTAAGGAATTGGCTAATTTTAGTACATTTGAAACCAGTAAAACTAAAATGGATGCCATTTTTGAGATTGGATACAACGAGGCTAAAAAATCATTTCAAAATTTAGATATATAATTGTTAAAACATTTTTTTCTAAAAAAAGCTATTTAACTATATTTGCACCACAAATAAACAACACGATGAAGTACAAAAGAATTCTTCTAAAATTAAGCGGTGAAGCTTTAATGGGTGATAGACAATACGGAATTGACCCAAAACGCCTTGCTGAGTATGCTGCCGAAATTAAACAAATTCACGATAAAGGTGTAGAAATTGCAATCGTTATTGGTGGTGGAAACATTTTTAGAGGTGTAGCTGGTGCGAGCAACGGAATGGACAGAGTGCAAGGTGATTACATGGGAATGTTGGCAACAGTTATTAACGGAATGGCGCTACAAGGTGCTTTAGAAGAAGCTGGAATGCAAACGCGTTTACAAACCGCTTTGAAAATTGAAGCTATTGCTGAACCTTATATCAAAAGAAGAGCTACACGCCATTTAGAAAAAGGCAGAATTGTAATTTTTGGTGCTGGAACAGGAAATCCGTACTTTACAACAGATACAGCAGCAGTTTTAAGAGGAATTGAAGTGGGTGCTGATGTAATTTTAAAAGGAACTCGTGTAGATGGTGTTTACAATGCCGACCCAGAGAAAAATCCAGATGCTGTAAAATTTGATTACATATCATTTGAAGATGTATTAGCAAAAGGATTAAATGTAATGGATACAACGGCTTTCACATTAAGTCAAGAAAATAAATTACCTATAATCGTATTTGATATGAATAAAGATGGAAATTTATTAAAAGTTTGTGAAGGTGAAACTATCGGAACAACCGTTACCATATAATTAAAGTACGAAGTAAAAATAAAGAGCGATGACAGAAGAAATTAATTTTATTTTAGACAGTGCAAAAGAAGCCATGAATGGTTCGATTGCCCATTTAGAAAAAGAATTCTTAAATATTAGAGCTGGAAAAGCTTCTCCACAAATGTTAGGTGGTGTTTTTGTAGACTATTACGGTTCTCAAACGCCTATTTCGCAAGTAGCTAATATCAATGCTCCTGATGCGAGAACATTAACCGTTACGCCTTGGGAAAAAAATATGTTAGGCCCAATTGAAAAAGCAATTATGATTGCTAATTTAGGGTTAAACCCAATGAACAATGGTGAAAATATTATCATCAACATTCCTGCTTTAACAGAAGAAAGAAGACGTGACTTAGTAAAACAAGCAAAGCACGAAGCTGAAGAAGCAAAAATTGGTATCCGAAATCACAGAAAAGATGCGAATACGGATATCAAAAAAGAAGAAAAAAATGGAACCGCAGAAGACATCTGTAAAAAAGCAGAAGAAGATGTTCAAAAATTAACAGATGCGTTCATCAAGAAAATTGAAGAGCTTTTAGCCGTTAAAGAAGCTGAAATCATGAAAGTATAAATTTTAAATCCCGATTCGTAGTCGGGATTTTTTATTTTGAATATCTTTGTAAGAAATAAACCTTTCATGAAATACTTTTGGCTTTTTTTGTGCTTTTTCATTTCTCTTAGTTCTGTAGCACAAACCAAAATTAAAGGACAAATTATCGACTTTGATTCAAAAGTTCCCATCGCTTTTGCTTCAATTTCTTATGATAATAAAAAATTCAATGCCGATTGGGAAGGGAAATTTACAATTGATGTAAAAGATTTCAAAATTCCAGTAAGAGTAAATTTTAAAGGATATTATGAAAAGACCTTTTATCCGCAAAAGGAAATTCAATTCATTACAATTAAACTTGTTAACGATTTAAACGAAAAAAAAACAGAAATTTACAGTGATATTGAAGTAAATAATATCATCAAAAAAGTAATTGAAAACCGAAAATTAAACGATCCTGAAAAACGATTAGAAAATTTTCAATACAAAAATTATGAGTACGTTCAAGTAACGGCAAATCCAGACAGTATCTCCTCTAAAATAGATACCATTTATAAAAAAAGACTCCTTAGAAGTCCAATTATGAAATTGGATTCAACAAATTACAAATTCAAAAAATTTTCGGAAAAACAACATCTGTATCAAACGGAGAAAGTAAATTTAATACAGCACCATCAAAAACAAAATAAAGAAACCATTTTAGCTACAAGAATGGCAGGTTTTGAACAGCCTATTTATGAGTACTTAGGTTTAAAACTTATTTCCTATTCAGTGTATGAAAATCCATTTGAAATTCTTGAAATTCCAGTTCAAAATCCGATATCTAACTATGGCAGAAGACTCTACAATTATAAGCTAATTGATACGGTTAAAATTGAAGGAAGAAGCTCTTATCGAATTTATTTTGAGCCTAAAAAACTGAACACAAACAGGTTAAGAGGACTACTTTATATAGATACCGAAAATTATGCAATCGCACAAGCCTATTTCAGAATTTATGGAGTAGTAAATATTAATGCAACCTATACATTTGACTATAAAAAAGAATTTGATATCTGGTTTCCAAAAAACCGAAAATTTAGAGTTTCAAAAGGCAATAATCATGAAGACATTAAAATATTAGGAGGAACCATAAAATTTAGCTCTAGCCTAGAAGAAATTGAAAATAATAATGCCACAGATCATGCTTTTGTGGTCATTGAATCAACTCCTTTTGATATAGAAATTAATAAAAAAGTTGAAATTTCTAAACCAAGAGTAAAGATTGAAATTCCAGAGAATAGTTTAAAAAGAGATAACGAATATTGGTCCGTTTTTAAAAAGGACAGTTTAGATAAAAGAAAACTTCGCACCTATACTTCTATTGATAGTTTATCACTTTCCGAAAAAATCGAGCATAAAATATTTCTAGGTCGAAAAATTATTAATGGATATGTACCAATTTCTATATTTGATATTGACTTAAGAAGTATTGTAAAATATAATAATTTTGAAGGATTCCGTTTTGGCTTAGGCGCAGTAACCAATTCGAAATTATCTGATAAATACAAAGTAGCTTTTTATGGCGCTTATGGATTAAAGGATGACGAATTTAAATTTGGGATAACCCCTTCCTATCTAATTCACAATAATTCGGAAACTTGGGTAAGCGCTTCTTATACTGATGATATAAGCGAAATTGCTCAAACTAACTTTGTAACTGATTCACGAAGATTTAAAATCTATGATCCTCGACCAATAAATATTTCCACATTTTATAATAACAAGATGAGTTCGGCTTTTATTGAGAGTAAGTTTTTACCAAAAACCTCAAGCTATTTTGGAATTTCTCATAATCAAATTCAGCCTCTTTTTGATTACACATTTATAAATGACGGAAAATCTTATACCAATTACACCATTACTGCATTACAATTAGCAATTCAATGGAATCCATTCAGTAATTACATGCAAACACCTGTTGGAAAAATTGAATATGAAAAAAGACATCCAAAATTTTCAATTCAGTATATCCAAACATTACCCAATTTACTTGAAAATGATTTCGTTTTCTCAAAACTAGATTTCAAAACTTATTATGAATTGCCATTTTTGTCAGGTCAAAAAAGTTCGATTTTATTGCAAACTGGTATAGCATTTGGCGATGTTCCAATTACACATTTATACAGTATTGTTCCCAATAATTTAAATAGAGATGCCATTCTTCAACGAATAACATTTGCAGGAAAAAACAGTTTTGAAACCATGTATTTTAACGAATTTTTCTCCAACAAATATGCTTCTTTACAATTAAAACATACTTTTAATAAAATTCGTCTTGGATACAAGATTAATCCTGAATTTACTGTCGTTACTAGAATGGCAGTGGGTTCAAACAATAAAAACAATCAACATGTTGGAATTGGATATAAAACTCTTGAAGACGGTTTTTTTGAAAGTGGAGTTGAATGCAATAAAATCTTCAAAGGTTTTGGCTTAGTTGCCTTTTACAGATATGGCCCCAACCAATTACCTAATTTTGATGACAACATCGCCATAAAAGTTTCTTACTATCTTGATTTAGGTTTTTAATTTTAACTTAAAAATTCCGCTCAAACCCAATATTTTAAGCAATAATACTTACCTTTGCACCCTAATTTTTGAGAGATGTTAAAGTGGTTAAGCACCAGTTTTTGGGATTATATTGCCAGTAGAGTTTTAAGAAATCGAGTTTTTTTATTAGTTCTTGTTTTACTTTTTACGATTTTCATGAGTTTTCAGTGGAAAAACATGCGTTTTACCTTTACTGAAGCTAATTTATTACCTGATGATCATGAAGTAAACATTCAATACAATTCTTTTTTAGAAAAATTTGGTGAAGAAGGAAATCTAGTTGTCTTAGGATTTAAAGACAAAACCTTTTTTAATGAGAAAAACATTAAAGCTTGGGAAAAATTCATTGCCGAAATAAAAAAGGATAAAGCAGTTGAACTTACCTTATCTATTGAAGATTTAAAAGTACTTGAGAAAGATACATTAGAACAAAAATTCAAATTAGTTTCTTTTATTAATAATGATAGTATTTCTGACACCTATTTAAAAGAAAAGGAAAAAGAGTTTTTCAACGATTTACCTTTCTATGAAGGCATGCTGTTCAATAAAGAAAGTGGTGCAGTGCGTTTTGCTATTTACATGGATAAAAAAATTGTAAACACACCTGCAAGAAAACAATTTATTGAAAAACATCTTAACCAAGACAGAATTAACGCCTTCGAAAAAGAAACCGGATTAGATCTTCGTGTTTCTGGAATGCCATACATTAGAACACTGAATGCTAATAGCATTATTAGTGAAATTGGATTGTTCGTTGGTGCAGCACTTGGAATTACTTCATTATTATTCTTTTTCTTTTTTAGAAGTTTCAGAGCCACCATGGTTTCCATGTTTGTGGTAATTATTGGGGTAATGTGGTCGTTTGGAACGCTAGGTTTGTTACATTATGAAATAACCGTTTTAACAGCAATTATTCCACCATTAATTATTGTTATCGGAATTCCTAACTGTATTTTCCTTATCAACAAATACCAGCAAGAAATTAAAAATCATGGAAATAAAGCCAAATCCTTACAAAGGGTAATCTCTAAAGTAGGGAATGCCACTTTAATGACGAATTTAACTACTGCTGCTGGTTTTGGAACATTCATTTTTACAGATAGTAAATTATTGAAAGAATTTGGAATTGTAGCTTCATTAAACATTGTTTTCTTATTTATACTTTGTTTAATTATCATTCCAATTGTTTACAGTTATATGCCAATGCCTAAGGAAAAACATTTAGCACATCTTGGCAAAAACTATATGGCTAAATTTATTCACTGGATTGAAAACACGATTAGACATCATCGAATTGCCGTTTTTTCTACAGCCATTGGGATTTTAGTGATGGGAATTATTGGAATTTATCAAATTAAAATTTCTGGAAGCATTATTGAAGATATGCCAAAAAAGGCACCTTTTTACAAAGATATTTTATTTTATGAAAAAGAATTTGATGGTGTTATGCCATTAGAAATTGTTATTGATACTAAAAAACCTAAAGGCGCTTTAAAATCAGTAACATTAAAACGAATAGAAGAACTTCAAGAAACAATTGAAGAAATTCCTGAATTATCTAAACCTGTTTCTATTGTTAATTTAGTTAAATATTCAAAACAAGCTTACTACAACGGAAATCCTGAATACTACGAATTGCCTACCAAACAAGAAGAAGCTTTCATTTTATCGTACATAAAAAATTCGACTAAAAAAGGAAACGAGAATATGCTGAAAAGCTATGTTGATAGTACTGGGCAATATGCACGCATCACTACTTTTATGCGAGATATTGGTACAGACAAAATGCAAAAAATTGAAGAACGTTTACAAGACAAAATCAATCACATTTTCCCAAAAGAACGCTATGAAGTTTCACTAACAGGAAAAGCTTATGTTTTTGAAAAAGGAACCCATTACTTAATTGACAATTTAGTACAATCGCTAATTTTTGCTATTGTTTTAATTTCACTATTAATGGCATATATGTTCCGTTCTTTCAAGATGATAATCGTTTCATTATTACCAAACATATTACCATTAGTAATGACTGCTGGATTAATGGGTTATTTTGGAATTCCAATTAAACCATCCACCATATTAGTATTTAGTATTGCGTTTGGAATATCGGTGGATGATACGATTCACTTTTTGGCGAAATACCGTCAAGAGTTAAAAGCTAACGATTGGAAAATAAAACGATCTGTTTACGCTACACTAAAAGAAGCAGGAATTAGTATGTTTTACACTTCAGTAGTGTTGTTCTTTGGATTCTCAGTATTTACATTGTCTAGCTTTGGCGGAACTGTAGCATTAGGAGGATTAGTTGCTACAACATTACTTTTTGCAATGATTTCAAACCTAATCTTGTTACCAGCATTATTACTTTCGTTAGATAAAACGATTGCTAACCAACAAGAATTTTTAGAACCAACATTAGATATTTTAGCAGAAGATATTGAAGAAGAAAATTCAAACGAGAAATAGTATATTTGCATTATATAATACATAAAGAAATGAAACACTCAAAAGTTATAGACCTTTTAAACAGCACGAAAACATTACATGAAGTAACAGCAAAAGGTTGGGTTAGAACATTTAGAAACAATCAATTTATTGCGTTGAACGATGGTTCGACCATTCATAATATTCAGTGTGTGGTAGATTTTGAAAACACACCAGACGAAACCTTAAAAAGAATTACAACTGGAGCTGCTATTTGCGTTACTGGAACTTTGGCAGAAAGCCGTGGTGCTGGACAAAAAGTAGAAATTCAAGTAACGAAATTAGAGATTTTAGGCGATAGTGATGCGGAAAAATTCCCAATGCAACCAAAAAAACACTCTTTAGAATTTTTACGCGAAAATGCTCATTTACGTGTTAGAACCAATGCTTTTGGGGCTATCATGCGTGTGCGTTCAACGTTAGCATTTGCAGTACACCAATATTTCCAAGAGAAAGGATTTTTCTATGTGAATACACCAATCATAACAGGTTCTGATGCTGAAGGTGCTGGAGAAATGTTTCAAGTAACTTCTTTGCCAATCGATGGTTCGGCTCCAAGAAACGAAGACGGAAGTATCAACTACAAAGAAGATTTCTTCGGAAAACAAACCAACTTAACCGTTTCTGGACAGTTAGAAGGTGAAACTTTTGCTATGGCTTTAGGTCAAATTTATACGTTTGGACCAACATTCCGTGCAGAAAATTCAAACACTTCACGTCACTTAGCTGAGTTTTGGATGATTGAGCCTGAAGTTGCTTTCAATGATTTGGCAGACAACATGGATTTGGCTGAAGATTTCATCAAATACGTTATTAAATATACGGTTGACAAATGTGGCGATGATTTGAAATTCTTAGAAGCAAGACTTTTAGAAGAAGAAAAATCAAAACCACAAGCGGATAGAAGCGAAATGACGTTATTAGAAAAATTAAGTTTTGTATTAGACAACAACTTCAAACGTGTTTCTTATACTGAAGCTATTGATATTTTAAAAGACTCAACACCAAATAAAAAGAAAAAATTCCAATACATCATTAACGAATGGGGTGCCGATTTACAAAGCGAGCACGAACGTTTCTTAGTGGAAAAACACTTTAAATGTCCGGTAATTTTATTTGATTATCCAGCAAAAATTAAAGCGTTTTACATGCGTTTGAACGACAACACTGAGCCAGGAAAAGAAACCGTTAGAGCAATGGATATCTTATTCCCTGGAATTGGAGAAATCGTTGGAGGTTCGCAAAGAGAAGAACGTTATGATGTATTAGTAGAAAAAATGAAAGCCTTAGGAATCGACGAAGAAGAACTTTGGTGGTATTTAGACACTAGAAGATTCGGTTCGGCTGTTCACTCTGGTTTCGGATTAGGTTTTGAAAGAT
>DIST01000012.1 GCA_002421645.1 Flavobacterium sp. UBA6203 | reverse complement strand
GTTTTGGGTCCAGAAGAACCAGCGATTAATAGAATTCGTAATGAATATATTCGAACAATTATGGTTAAAATTCCGGTTCAGAAGCATTTGGGAAATACCAAAAAAAATATTGCGAAAGTGCTCATGAGTTTTGAAGCAGTTCCGCAATATCGATCTATTAAGGTAAAAGTAGATGTTGATTTGTATTAAGCGTTTTCGATAGCTTTTACAATTTCTTCTTTCTTGTTACGACTTAATGGTATTTTAGTATTTCCAATTTCAGCAAACTTACTATTGAATTTCTCCACTCGGTCTAAATTGATGATATATGATTTATGAACGCGAATAAATTTATTATTTGGAAGTTCTTTCTCAAAACCTTTCATAGTTGATAAAACTAAATGGCTTTCATCGTCGGTAACCACTTTAATGTAATCGCCATAAGCTTCAATCCATTTTATCTTAGAAAGATACACTTTAAGTTTCTTTAAATTACTTTTAATAACAATGCTATCACCAGTTTCTTCATGATTTTCATAACGTAAAACATGAAGTTCTGTAGCTTTTTTTACAGCTTTAATGAAACGTTCTTTAGAAATAGGTTTTTGAAGAAAATCAGTAGCTTCATAATCAAACGCTTTTACTGCATAATCAGCTTTTGAAGTAATAAATATGATTTGAGGTTTTGTTTTTAAACCATCTAATAAGTCAAATCCATTTATTAATGGCATTTCGATTTCAAGAAAAATAAGATCAATCGTATTGTTGTTAATACAATTTTTAGCCTCAAGGGCATTAGCAAAATCTCCAATTAAGTTTAATAATGTTGATTCGTTAACCAATTTTGTAATGGTGATTCTTTGAATAGCACTATCATCAACAACGATACAATTCAATTTCATGGGCATATATTTTTTATAGTACGTTAAAAGTAGAATAATTATTACAATAATACAAGTTTTTTTAAGTAAAAATTAATAATTGGTTGTGCTTGTTATTTCAAATAAAATTATTATTTTTGCACCCAATTTTATAACAAATAAATTTAAAGATTATGAATCATTATGAAACTGTTTTCATCTTGAATCCCGTTTTATCTGAACAACAGATAAAGGAAACAGTTAGCAAGTTTGAAGATTTTCTTACTTCTAAAGGGTCTGAGATGGTATCGAAAGAAGATTGGGGCTTAAAAAAATTAGCTTACGAAATTCAAAACAAAAAAAGTGGTTTTTATCACTTATTCGAATTCAAAGCTCCTGCTAACATTATTGCAGCATTTGAAACTGAATTCCGTCGTGACGAGCGTGTTATGCGTTTCTTAACTGTGTCTTTAGACAAACATGCAATTTCTTGGGCAGAAAGAAGAAGAGCAAAATTAAAATCTAAAACAAACTAATCATGTCTACATTAGAGCAATCTGCAAAAGGGAAAAAAGACGGAGATATCAGATATCTTACGCCTTTAAACATAGATACAAACAAAACTAAAAAATACTGTCGTTTCAAAAAATCAGGTATCAAATATATCGATTATAAAGACGCAGACTTTTTATTGAAATTCGTTAACGAGCAAGGTAAAATTTTACCAAGACGTTTAACAGGTACTTCATTAAAATACCAAAGAAAAGTTTCTGTAGCTGTTAAAAGAGCTCGTCACTTAGCTTTAATGCCATACGTGGCCGATTTATTAAAATAATAATTAACAAATAGTTGTTGCTTCACCGTAGGTGAGCTAACTTCTAATTAAAAGGACAACAACATGGAACTTATCTTAAAACAAGACGTTCAAAATTTAGGATTTAAAGACGATGTAGTAACTGTTAAAAACGGTTATGGTCGTAACTATTTAATTCCTCAAGGTTTTGCAATTTTAGCAACACCATCAGCAAAAAAAGTTTTAGCTGAAAACTTAAAGCAAAAAGCGCACAAAGAAGCTAAATTAGTAGCAGATGCAAAATCTTTAGCAGAAGCGTTAAAAGCTTTAGAAATTAAAATTACTGCTAAAGCAGGTGGTGATAAATTGTTTGGTTCTGTTACTAGCGCTAACATCGTGGAAGCATTAGAAGCTAACGGTCATTCAATTGAGAAAAAATTCATCACTAGCGGCGTAGTAAAACGTGTAGGTAAATATACTGCATCAGTTAGATTACATAGAGATGTTATCGTTGAGTTACCATACGAAATCGTAGGTGAAAAAGCATAATTTTTCTTAAAATATAAATTAGCTCCGATTTTATCGGGGCTTTTTTTTTATCTTTACTTTATGAAATACGCAAGATTAACCAAAGAACAATTAGAAGAATTACATCCAGAATTCATTACTTTTTTAGCTACACAATCAATTGATAAAAAGGAATGGGATGACATTAAGCAAAATAAACCTCACATTGCCGAACAAGAAATCGATATTTTCTCTGATATGATTTGGGAAAAAGCATTGACGAATGTTACGCACATTGATCATTTTTCTAAAAACTACATTTTTCTTTTTAAATGTATGCAAAATGCGGTTTTCTCTTTCGTAATAAAAACCAATAATCCACAAATTGATTTTGTTTCTGCTGATGGAATTCATTGGTTATCTGAAAACTTATTTTCTGATGATGTTGAAATTACAAGAGGAAAGAAAGATTTATCAGAAAACAGAAACGAATCGTTGTTTGAAATCATCAAGCAAGGTGGAATCATCAGCAAAGGAGAATTATTTACCAAATTAGACAGCTTAATCAATCAGTAAAATATGAGCGTTTTAGATACTATTAAGAATTTAAGAGACGAATTAAATCAACATAATTACAATTATTATGTTATAGATAAACCTACCATTTCTGATTTTGAATTTGATCAAAAGCTAAAACAATTACAAGATTTAGAAGCACAACATCCTGAGTTTTTCGATGAAAATTCACCCACTCAAAGAGTAGGAGGAATGGTCACGAAGAACTTTGAAACAGTGAAACATGAATATCGCATGTATTCGTTGGATAATTCTTATTCCATCGAAGATTTACAAGATTGGGAAACCCGAATTCAAAAGGTTTTAGGCGATGTTCCATTAGAATATACTTGTGAATTAAAATATGATGGAGCATCAATTAGTATTTCGTATGAAAATGGTCGTTTAGTGCGCGCTGTAACTCGTGGTGATGGTTTTCAAGGCGATGATGTAACCAACAATATTAAAACCATAAAAGCAGTTCCAATTCATTTAAAAGGTGATTTTCCTGAAAAATTTGACATTCGTGGAGAAATTATTCTTCCGTTTGCCGGATTTGAAAAAATGAATCAAGAATTAATTGAAATTGGTGAAACGCCCTATTCCAATCCAAGAAACACCGCTTCGGGAAGTTTAAAATTACAAGACAGTGCTGAAGTTGCCAAGCGACCATTAGATTGTTTGTTGTACTTCGTTATTGGAAATAATTTACCATTTAAAACCCAATTTGAAGGTTTACAAAAGGCAAGAGATTGGGGATTTAAAGTTCCGACACAATCCAAATTAGCTAAAAATCTAAACGAAGTTTTTGAGTATATCAATTATTGGGATAAACACCGCCACGATTTGCCTTATGAAACGGATGGTGTGGTAATTAAAGTCAATAATTTACAACATCAAGAGGAATTAGGGTATACAGCAAAATCTCCGCGTTGGGCGATGGCGTATAAGTTTAAAGCTGAACAAGTAACTACGAAATTAAATTCGATTTCATATCAAGTTGGACGAACAGGAGCGATTACGCCTGTTGCGAATTTAGAGCCAGTGCAATTGGCAGGAACGATTGTAAAACGTGCTTCGTTACACAATGCTGACCAAATTGAAAAATTAGACATCCGAATTGGCGATGAAGTTTTTGTAGAAAAAGGAGGCGAAATTATCCCGAAAATTATTGCGGTTGCCAAAAGAGGAAATCAAGTGGAGCCAACAAAATACATTACACATTGTCCAGAGTGTCAAACAGAATTGGTTAGAAACGAAGGCGAAGCGAATCATTTTTGTCCAAATTTTTATGGTTGTCCACCGCAGATTATTGGAAGAATTCAACATTTCATCACCCGAAAAGCCATGGATATTGATGGTTTAGGAGGAGAAACAGTTGCTTTATTATTCAATGCAGGCTTGGTTACCAATTATGCCGATTTGTACGAATTGAAAAAAGAGCAAATCATTCCGTTGGAACGAATGGCGGAAAAATCGGCTGAGAATTTAATTAACGGAATTGAAAAATCGAAAACCATTCCTTTTGAACGTGTTTTATATGCGTTGGGAATTCGTTATGTAGGTGAAACGGTTGCAAAAAAATTAGCAAAACATTACAAATCTATTGATGCAATTGCGCAAGCGAGTATAATGGATTTGATTTTGGTAGATGAAATTGGCGATAAAATTGCACAAAGTGTTGTTCAATTCTTTGAAAATCAAGAAAATATTCGTATTATTGATAGGCTTAAGCAATTTGGTGTTCAATTAGAATCAGGAGAAGAAAGTACTTTAGTTTCTGAAAAGTTAAAAGGTAAAACCTTTGTAGTATCAGGAGTTTTTGAAATATATTCAAGAGATGAACTCAAAAAAGCCATTGAAGATAATGGAGGAAAAGTAGGAAGTTCTATCTCGTCAAAAACTGATTATGTCATTGCTGGAGATAATATGGGACCATCAAAACTAGAAAAAGCCAATCAATTACAAATTAAAATCATAACAGAATTAAACTTCAAAAAAATGATAGATGGTTAAATCAAATTCGGCATTAATGCTTTATTTTACATCGTTTGCTTTATATGTAGTTGCGATTTTTATTGGAAACGATAATTTGGAACTATTTAGTAAACCAATAATAATTCCGTCTGTTTACTATTATTATTATATTTCAGTTAGAGGTAGAATTGATTATCTGTTTTCTTTTTCTGTTTTGTCTTTTTTTATTGGTGAAATTTTTCATCTTATTAGCAAAGAAGATTTTAATATTTTAGGTCTTGTTTTTTTATTAATCCCTTATTTTTTTATTTTATATTATATAGCTCAAGACTTATATTATTATTTAAAAAAGAAAAAAATTAAGTTAAATACTTTTTCTTTTTATATAATTGTGATGCTTTTAGTGTATTTATTTATAAATGTACTAATGATGATTCAAGAAAATAGTTTAGAATTTTTTATTTATTCTGTTTTTGCAATTTTATTGTTGTTTATGGGGATTTTAGCTTTTGTTATGCTAATTAATTACAATAATAGAACCATTTTGTATACAGGTTTTATGGTTGGGTGTTTTTTGCTATCAGACTTGTTTTATGTATTTTCTAAAAAAATACCAGATTTATTAGCTTTAAGAATGATTAATGTTATAACTCAAGAACTTTCCTTTTTTTGTTATATAAGTTATTTTATTTACAGAACTAAATTTAAAATTTATGGTAAAACAAACAGCTAGAAAGCATCAAAATATAGATAGTAGATCTAGTGCAGCTTTATATGTATATGTGATATCGTATGTGTTATATCTTTATTTTTACAGAATTGAAAATGATTTAGATATTGCTTTAATTTTTAAACCAATCATTATTCCTAGTGTAGCATTTGCATATTTTTTTACTACTAAAATACCTAATTTTTATCCCAATCTTTTATTGTTTTTAGCTATTTTTTTTGCTGATAATTTAATTTTAATTGATGAAAGAGATATTAAAGTATTATCAACTTATTTGTATTTATTAGCTATTGGAATATTATTTACTCACGTAGTTATTGATTCCAAGATTTTTATTAAAAGTAAATATTTGAAGAATAAATTATATTTTTTTGTTGTTTGCTATCTTTCAATATTTATTTTGTATAAAATACTAACAATGATATTAAATATTCAGTTTAAAGAAATTTTTATTGTGTTAGCGTATGTCTTTTTATTTTTAATGTTGTTGATTCTTACAATTTATAATGTTATTCGATTTAAATCAATTGCTTCTATATTTTTATTGTTGACAATGTTATTTTTATTTTTTTCAGATTTATTCATTGTTCTTAATAAATATTATATCAGTAATCAATTATTAGTGTATTCAGCTAGTTTAATAGAAATTCCTATTTACTATTTTCTGTTAAAATATTTAATTTATAGAGAACGTATCAAATGATAATATTTTTTGCTTTGTTATTATGGGTTGTTTCATTTGATAAATAAAAATCTATTCGTCCTAAATTAATTCCAAAACATCCCACTTGATTAATTAAAACTTCTTTCCCTTCACTATTTTTTTCAATAACAGGTTTGTCTAAAAAGGTGTGTGTGTGACCACCAATAATTAAATCAATATTTTTTGTTTTTCTAGCTAATACAATATCGCTTGGCTTTTCTGGTTCATCTTTGTATTTGAATCCCAAGTGAGATAAACAAATAACCAAATCACATTTCTTTTCTTCTTTTAAAATTCGCGTCATGTCTTGTGCTACTTCAATAGGATCGTTATAAACTGTTTCTTTATAAAGTTTTTTGTCAACAAGTCCGTCTAATTGAACGCCTAATCCAAAAATTCCAATCTTAATACCGTCTTTGATGATGATTTTATAAGGTTTTACAATATCATTCAAAACCGTGTTTTTAAAGTCATAATTAGCTGATACAAAATCGAATTTTGCGTGAGGTAATTGAGCATAAAAACCATCAATTCCGTTGTCAAAATCATGATTTCCCATGGTTGCCACATCATATTGCATCATGCTCATTAGTTTGAATTCCAATTCGCCACCATAATAATTAAAGTACGGAGTTCCTTGAAAAATATCACCAGCATCTAATAATAGTACGTTTTTTTCTTCTTTTCGAATGCTTTCAATGATAGCAGCTCTTCTGGCAGCACCACCCATGTTTGGATTTTTAGGATGATCTGCAGGAAATGGATCGATATGACTGTGTGTATCATTCGTATGTAAAATGGTAATCTTTTTGGTTTCAATAGTAGAAAAGCTACTCAAACTCACTCCTGATAAACCAAGTAGAGCTGAACTCGCAGCTGTTTTTTGGATAAAATCTCTTCTCTTCATAGCTCTAAGTATTATTCTAAAATTATTTTTTCTGTTGTAATATTCGGAATTGTATCTACTTTCTTGAAATAATCAATCATCATATTTCTAAGCTTGTATTCCATGTCAAATTTGATTTTACTATCTTTAAAAAACGTCATATTATCGCCTCCATTGGCTAAATAATCGGAAGTCCCTACATAATAAATTCGATTTTCATCTAAAGGTTGATTGTTAATTTCAATCTTATTTATTACCGAAGTTGACTTATTAATATAAATTTTCATTCCGTACAAAGGATGAGGCTTCTTTTCTTTTATTATGTATTCGGCTAATGTTTTGATTTCTTTTCCATTTAATCCCACAATGAACAAGCTATTTTCAAAAGGCATTACTTCAAAAGCAGTTCTTGTGGTTACATCACCTTTTGGAATGATAGCTCTAATTCCGCCATGATTGAGTAAACAGACATCAATCGATTTATTTTCTCTTTTTTGAAAAACCGGATTTCCAAGTTCAAAAGTAATTT
>DIST01000035.1 GCA_002421645.1 Flavobacterium sp. UBA6203 | reverse complement strand
GTCATTTCATCTAAAATTTCTCTGAAAGCAGCGAAATCTTCTTTGTACAAATAGATTTTGTGTTTTTTAAAGTGAAATGAACCATCTTCTTCTGTAAACTTTTTACTTTCAGTAATGGTAATGTAGTAATCATCTGCTTTTGTAGCTCTTACATCAAAGAAATACGTTCTTCTTCCTGCACGCAATACTTTAGAAAAAATATCTTCTTTTTCTAACATGTCATTTTCTCTCATAATCCTACTGTCAATTAATTAGTGTTATAGCGTCTCAAAAATCTAAAAAAAAATCGGATTAAACAAAAGTTTATTCAATTTCTTTTTCCGAAAGTTGTTTTAAGTATAACTCTTTGTAGTAACCATTAAGGTCTAATAGTTGAGAATGAGTGCCTTGCTCTATAATTTTACCTTTGTCTAAAATGATAATCCAATCCGCATTTTTGGCAGAAGAAACTCGGTGACTCACAATTATAGTTGTTTTGTCTTTGCAATAGTCTAACAAGTTGTTCAAAATAGTTTCTTCGGTTTCAGTGTCAACAGCGCTTAGACAATCATCTAAAAGAAGTACAGGAGCGTTCTTGATTAAAGCTCTTGCAATAGAAACACGTTGCTTTTGTCCACCCGATAATGTAATGCCTCGTTCACCCAAAATCGTTTCATATTGTTGATTGAAATTCATAATATTATCATGAACGACGGCTTTTTTAGCGGCTTCCATAACTTCTTCATCAGTAGCATTTTCATTCCCAAATTTGATGTTATTTTTAATACTATCCGAAAACAAGAAAGCATCTTGCGGAACTACACTAATTTGATTGCGTAAATCAAATAAATTTAATTCTTTGATGTCTTTATTGTCAATTGAAACCGTTCCTGAAGTCGTATCATACAAACGACTAATTAAGGTTAAAAGAGTCGATTTTCCAGAACCTGTTTTTCCTAGAATCGCTAACGTTTTTCCTTTTTTAACTTCAAACGAAATTTGGTCTAAAGCTTTAATTTTAGTGTCTTCGTATTCGAATGAAACCTTATCAAATTTAATTGCGCCTTCAATTGAAGTATGACTGCTAACCGTATTTTTAATTTCGGGTTCCTCTTTTAGGAATTCATTAATACGTTTTTGCGAAGCTTCTGCTTCTTGAACTAAGGATGAAACCCAACCCAAAGAAGCCACCGGCCAAGTTAACATGTTTATATATAATATGAATTGGGCAATAACTCCAATACTTGCAATTTCAGGATCGTTATTGATGTACATTGAACCTCCAACATAAACTACTACCAAGTTGCTCAATCCAATAAGCAAAATCATTAACGGACCAAAAAGCGAATTTACTCTCGCTAAATCCATTGCTTTTGTTCTACTCTCATTGCTTAAATCAGTAAATTCTTTTTGTTTTTTACCTTCAATGGCATAGGCTTTAATTACACGGATTCCAGAGAAAATTTCTTGTGTAAACGAAGAAAGCGTTGATAAATTCTTTTGAAATTCGCCACTACGTTTATGAATCATCGAACTAATTTTGAAAATACTATATGATAAAAGCGGTAATGGTAATAACGAATACAAAGTTAGTTTTGGTGAAATGTTGTACATATAAATCACCACAATTGTAAAACGCATTAAGGTATTTAACGAATACATTACGGCTGGACCTACATACATTCTCACTTTTCCAACGTCTTCGCTAATGCGATTCATTAAATCTCCGGTGCGATTGCGTTTGTAGAAACTTTGTGATAAGGTTTGGTAATGATTGAATATTTCGTTTTTCAAATCAAATTCCACATGGCGCGACATTACAATCAAAGTTTGACGCATTAAGAAGGTGAAAAATCCGGCGATAATTGTGGTTCCTAAAATCAGCAAAATGTTGTGAAATAATGATTTTTGAAAGCTAAGTAAGTCGCCATCTGGACTTTTTACATAATCTTCTATCACTTTTATGGAGTTTCCAATTAATTCTGGAGTAAATAAAGAGAAGATTTGTGCTACAATAGTAATAACTATTCCAAGTAGGAAGCGATATTTGTATTTGACAAAGTATTTGTTTAAATATTGTAATTCTTTCATAGTATTCTTTAGTGTGATACCATTTCTGTATCAAATTCATTAAAAAGATAATCAATTGATAATGAACGATTATCGAATTTTTTCGCTTTTCATTGCTAAATTATTAAAATAAATATAATTTTTTGAATCATTTTAAAATTATTCGTAATATTGTAACTAAATATTGAATAATTTTCAACATAACTCAAATCGCATGACAGCAGAATTATTAAAAGCCAATGAGCTTCAAAAAGTAGACCCTGTTTTTGGTCAAGTATCTTTTGATGGTCATGAGCAAGTTGTATTTTGTCACGACAAAGATACAGGATTAAAAGCAATTATTGGAATTCATAACACAGTTTTAGGACCTGCATTAGGAGGAACTAGAATGTGGAATTATACAAACGAATGGGAAGCGTTAAATGATGTTTTGCGTTTGTCTCGAGGAATGACTTTCAAAAACTCAATTTCAGGATTAAATTTAGGTGGAGGAAAAGCGGTTATTATTGGTGACGCTAAAACTCAAAAAACACCTGAATTAATGCGTCGTTTTGGACAATTTGTAGATTCATTATCAGGAAAATACATTACTGCAGAAGATGTAGGAATGGAAACTAAAGACATGGATACAGTTAACGAAGTTACAAAACATGTTGCCGGTATTTCAGTAGAAAGAGGTGGTTCTGGAAACCCTTCTCCTGTTACAGCTTACGGAGTTTTCATGGGAATGAAAGCAGCAGCTAAATATAAATTCGGTTCTGATAATTTAGAAGGGAAAAGTGTTTTGGTACAAGGAATTGGTCACGTAGGAGAGTCATTAGTACAACACTTAACAGAAAGTGGTGCAATCGTTACGATTACAGATATCAACGAAGATAGAG
Source organism: Flavobacterium sp. UBA6203 (assembly GCA_002421645.1). The sequence goes on along the minus strand of DIST01000035.1, from coordinate 48,085 downwards.
TACACCAAGTAGGAGCGAAGTACGGAGCTAAAATTTTTACAGGTGCTGATTTATACAGTGCTGATGTAGATATTTATGCACCTTGTGCTTTAGGAGCTACTATTAATGATGCTACTATAAACAATATCAAAGCTTCTATCATTGCTGGAGCGGCTAATAACCAATTAGCTAACGAAGCAGTTCACGGAAAAATCTTAAAAGAAAAAGGTATTTTATACGCACCTGATTTCTTAATCAATGCGGGTGGTGTTATCAACGTGTATTCTGAATTAGTAAAATGGACAAATGCTCAGGTTATGGAGAAAACAGAAAACATCTATAATACAGCATTAGAGATTTTCAAATTTGCTGATGATAACAACATTACTACGCATCAAGCGGCTTTTTCAGTGGCGCAAAAACGTATTGATGATGCAAAAAATGAATTAAAGAAGTAATTCGTTTTAAATAAAATTGTATTTTTGCAGAGCGAAAGAGGCAACTTTTTCGCTCTCTTAATTTTATAAAGTTCTTAATTAGTATGTTAAACAGAAGACATATCCGAGTAAAAGTGATGCAAAGTATTTATGCGATGCACCAACACCAATCTGATAATTTGGATAAAGAAGAAAAGTTTCTACTTCAAAGTATCGAAAACACCCAAAACTTGTATCTTTTATTGCTTTCAGCCTTAATTGAAATCAAAAAGAAAGAAGAAGAATACATCGATTTGGCTTCTAAAAAACATTTAGCTACTAAAGAAGAGCGCAATCCCAATTTAAAATTTATCAACAATAAAGTTTTGGTTTTACTAACCGAATCGGAAGCGTTGGAAACTGCTATAGATGATCATAACATCAATAACTGGAAATTAAATGATGACATCATTTTAGGTTTAATTGATACGATTAAAGAAAGTGAGTTATATCAAAATTACATGCAAAAACCTGTTGGTGATTTTGAAGATGATAAAAAATTCATCGTTGATTTATATACTGAAGTTATTGCTCCAAGCGATCGTTTATACGATTATTTAGAGGATAATAAATTAACATGGTTAGATGATTTGCCAGCTATTAATACTTTGATTGTAAAACAAATCAAGCAATTAAAAGGCGAACATGATGCTTTAGTAATTCCAAAAGTTTACAAAGACGAAGATGATAAGGAATTTGTTAAAAATTTATTCAGAAAAACAGTTTTGAATGAATTGGAATTATCAAAAGAATACATTGATAAAACGCCTAATTGGGATGTAGAACGTATTGCTGAAATTGATACCATTATCTTAAAAATGGCAATTTGTGAGTTATTGAAATTTCCATCTATTCCAACAAAAGTTACAATTAACGAATATTTAGAAATTGCAAAAGAGTATTCTACGCCAAAAAGTAGTATTTTTATCAACGGAATTTTAGATAACTTGGTAAAAGAATTTACTCAAGACGGAAAATTAAAAAAATCAGGTAGAGGTTTATTATAAATTTTAATGATATGATTAGAAAATCACTTAGTTTATTAGCTGTTTCATTTGTTTTTTTAGCTGTTTCTTGCAAACAAGAAAGTGTAGCCGATAAAATTACAGATGCCGATATGAAAACTATTGAGGCAGAAAAAGTATTAGTTGGAAAATTACCAATAATAGAATTAGATAAAGAAATTCATGATTTTGGTACCATTACAGAAGGTGATGTAGTGGAAACAGAATTTACCGTTAAAAATGTTGGGGAATCTGATTTAATTATTTCAGATGCAAAAGGAAGTTGTGGTTGTACTGTTCCTCAACCACCAAAAGATCCAATTAAACCTGGAGATTCTGCACCAATAAAAGTATCTTTTGACTCTAAAAATAAACCAGGAGAGCAAGAAAAAACAGTAACGTTAACGACTAATACTGAGAATGGTCATGAAACGTTCAAAATTAAAGCAAATGTAAAACCAGCTGCTAAATAGTAGCTTTAATAATTAGTATATGAATTCAAGTTTAGCAATACAATTAGTATTAATGATTGCCGTGTTTTATTTCTTATTAATAAGACCACAACAACAAAGAGCCAAAAAAGAAAAAGCATTTGAAAGCGGATTAAAAGTAGGGGATAGAATTATCACTAAAGCTGGAATCCATGGAAAAATTGCAGAAATGAATGAAGATACAATCGTAGTAGAAACTATGGCTGGGAAAATCAAAATGGAAAAATCTGCTATTTCAATGGAAATGAGTGCTAAATTAGCTGCAAAATAAGATTTTTTAAATAATAAAAAAGCCGAAATTCTATATTGAAATTCGGCTTTTTTTATGCTCTGTATTTGTCGTTTAACCCTCGTCCTTCTAAAATTATTGGAATGATTTTTTCCAAACGAGTAATTTGTGTTTTTTCTTGTTTAGCAGAAGTTATGTGTTCGATAAATTCTCTTTGTTTATATGGAGCAAATGCATTGAATTTGTTTAAAAGTTCTGAATTTTTATCCAATTCGTTTTGTAGTAATTCAGGGATTATTGTTTCCTTTTTTTCTTTTGGAATTGCTAATCCTTTTTCTTCAATCTCTATGGCTTCTTTAATATAGGCTAAAATTAGCTTCTCGTCAATTTCGTTAACCGAATTGAATCGCATTTGGCGAAGTGATTTTGTGTTTTCTTCATTCGCATTGATGAGCAGTTTTTTCTCATCTTTCAAAAAAACACCATTGTAAAACCAAATTCCAAAATAGGATTTAAAACCTCCAATTCCTACTACATTTTTGTTTTTATAGGTATAAACAGGACCACCCCATTTTGTAGTTTCAATTAAAGGTGTTTTCCGAATGATAGCGTGTAATTGCTCTAATTCGTTTTCCCATTGGTTGGTTTTATTCCATTTGTTTTCTTTTTCCAAAATAGTATGCTTTTGTGTTTATCAAATGTAAATAATCTTCATAAAAAAAGAGGAACAAAGTCCTCTTTAATTTGATTTTAGAATTTTACTTTTACAGTAATTGGTTTGCCGTTTCTCATTATGGTAACGTCCTTTTCATCACCAACACTTAATTTGGATAAGCAATCCATATAACCGTATACTTCTTTTATTTCACAATCTCCAATTTTTACTAGAATATCTCCCGCTAAAATTCCTGCAGCATGAGCCGGACGATTATCCGTAACACCATCAATGTGTAAACCGTCACCATGATCAGTATAATCAGGCATAATTCCTAAAGTTACTTTGTATTTTGGAACTACTTTTTCAGTATTCATTGCTGTTTTAGTGAATTCAATTTTTTCTAATTTTTCAATTTCTGAGCACACTCTAAACACATAATCCGTAATGTTTCTTACACCATAGTAATTGATTTTGTCTTCATCATCACTTGGTTTGTGATAGTCGTTATGAGTTCCTGTAAAGAAAAACAACACCGGAATATCTTTTAAATAAAATGAAGTGTGGTCAGAAGGTCCTTGTCCTGCAAGGTCTAAAGTAACATTAAAGCCAGCTGGTTTATTTTTGTTTACGATGTTTGTGAATTCAGGAGAAGTCCCTACGCCACCAACTGTTAACCCTTTATCTACATTTAATCTTCCAATCATATCCATGTTAATCATTGTGATAACATTAGGATATAATGATTTTAAAGTTTCTGCCATGTGTTTTGAACCAATTAAACCATCTTCTTCACCTGAAAATAAAGCAAAAATGTAATTCGCATTTTCTTTGGTTTTGTTTTTTGATAACATTCGAGCTAATTCCAAAACTCCAGCTACACCAGAAGAATTATCATCGGCTCCGTTATGAATTTCACCATGTGAATTAGGTTTTGTAGAATGGTTGTGTTCGTTTAAACCTAAATGGTCATAATGTGCTCCAATAATAATGGTTTTAGAAGCTTTGTTATCTAAAAACGCAATTACATTGGTTCCAAGATTGGCTTTGTCTCCAGATCCATCTGTAGCATGAGGATTTAATTTTACTTTGTAATTGAATTTTTGGAAATAACTATTGTTCGCATAAGGTTTTAATCCTAAAGCTTTGAATTCTTTTGCAATATAATCGGCTGCTTTTTTCTCGCCTTCTGAACCTGTTAAACGTCCTTGTAATTCGTCTGAAGCTAAATAACTAATGTGTTTCTTTAGTGATTTTGGTTGTGCAATTTCGGCAGCATCACCTTCAACCCAATCCGCAATAAATACATTGGTTTCTCTAGGTTTACTTTGCATTCTGTTACTTGAGAATACTAATTTTTTTCCATCAGGAGAAAACATTGGAAAGGCATTAAATTCGCTTTCCCAAGTAATTTGTTGTAAGTTTTCACCGTTTGTGTCAATCATGTACAATTGGAAATCGTAACCACGTGTAGAATGATGATTTGATGAAAAAATAATTTTCTTATCAGAAGGGTGGAAGTAAGGAGCCCAATTGGCTTTTCCAAGATTCGTAATTTGTTTTAAATCGGAACCATCGATGTTGCAAGTGTAGATTTCCATTTCAGATGGAGCCACTAAATTTTGTGCCAATAAATCTTTATACTCTTTAATTGCTTCAGGGGTTTTTGGACGAGAAGAACGAAATACAATTTTCTTACTATCGTGCGAAAAAAAGCAACCACCATCATACCCTAATCCAGAAGTGATTTGTTTTAAATTGCTACCATCAATATCCATTACATAGATTTCCAAATCACCACTTCTAATACTAGTGAACGCAATTTTCTTTCCGTCAGGTGAAACCACAGCTTCTGCATCATAACCTGGAGAATTAGTGAATTGTTTTACAATATTTCCTTTTAAATCAGCCATGTAAATGTCAAATTCAGGATAAATTGCCCAAAGGTATTTACCATCAATAGGTTTTGGTGGAGCAGGGCAAGCATGATCTGCGGCATGAGTGGAAGCATAAATGATGTGTTTTCCATCAGGCATATAGAAAGAACAAGTAGTTCTACCTTTTCCAGTTGAAACTAATTGCAAACTTTTTTCATTAAATTCTTGTGCTTGTAAATCCAACATAAAGATTTGGTCGCACGAAACTCCAAAGGCTTTATTGGTAACTTGAAGCGTTAGTTTATCTCCTTTTGGACTAAAATAAGCTTCGGCATTATCACCACCAAAAGTTAATTGTTTGATGTTTTTAAGATGTTTTTCTTGTGCTAACGTAATTGTAGAAATTGTAGCAAGCGCAACTAATAAAAGATTCTTTTTAATGTTTATTTTTTGAAACATATTGTTTTGATTTTTATTGAATAAGAATAGAATTGCGAATATACAAAAAAAGACAAGCTGTAAATAGCCTGTCTTAATAATAGTTATCTATTATGAAATAGATTTATTTTTTAGTTAAAGCCGTAATTTCAGCAATTTTCACAATTACTTCGGTTGCTTTTACCATACTTTCAACAGGAACATATTCATATTTCCCGTGGAAGTTATGACCGCCTGCAAAGATATTTGGACAAGGTAATCCTTTGTACGATAATTGACAACCATCAGTTCCACCTCGAATAGGTTTTATGATTGGTTTAATGCCTAATTCTTTCATGGCTTTTTCGGCAATTTCAACAATGTGGAAAACAGGTTTTACCTTTTCTTTCATGTTGTAGTATTGGTCTTTGACTTCCGCAATTACGATTTCTTCACCAAATTGTTTTTGCCATTTTTTATTGAATTTATTGGCTAATTCGTGAATGAATTCTTTTCTTTCTTTGAATTTTTTAGCACTATGGTCACGAATGATTAATTCAACCACAGTCTCTTCGATACTTCCAGAAATTCCTACTACGTGAAAGAATCCTTCGTAACCTTTAGTTTTTTCAGGAATTTCCTTCTTTGGTAATTTAGAAATGAATTGGTTGGCTAACAACATTGAGTTGATCATTTTTCCCTTAGCATAACCAGGGTGAACGCTTTTTCCTTTGAATGTAATTTTAGCTCCAGCCGCATTGAAATTTTCGTATTCTAATTCTCCTATTTGACTTCCATCCATAGTATAAGCCCAATCACAACCAAATTTTTCAACATCAAATTTATGAGCACCACGACCAATTTCTTCATCTGGTGTAAAACCTACACGAATTTTACCGTGTTTGATTTCAGGATGTTGAATTAGGTATTCCATTGCGGACATAATTTCAGTAATTCCCGCTTTATCATCGGCACCAAGTAATGTAGTTCCGTCGGTAGTGATTAAAGTTTGTCCTTTATATAAAAGTAAATCTTTGAAATAGCTTGGTGATAAAACGATATTTTGTTTTTTATTTAATATGATATCACCTCCATCATAATTTTTTACAATTTGAGGTTTCACGTTAGCTCCAGTAAAATCAGGAGTAGTGTCATAGTGAGAAACAAAACCTATAGTAGGAACTTCGTGTTTTACATTACTTTCTAAAGTAGCCATAACGTAACCATTTTTATCGATAGTTACATCGGTCATCCCCATTGCTTTTAGTTCTTTTACTAATAGATTGGCTAGGTCTAATTGTTTTTTTGTGCTTGGAGTAGTGTCTGAATTTGGATCAGATTCGGTGTCTATAGTAACGTAGCTTATAAAGCGGTCTATAATGTATTGCATGATAATTAATTTGTACAAATATAAATATTAATACGGTATTTTTATAGTATTAGATTAGTACTATTTATAATAGGTATTTTTTATAGTTCAATCTAGTGTTTTATCAATAAAATCTATAATTGAATAAAAAATAACATTCTAAAGCTTAAAAAACTGATTTTAAATTAATCGAAATTTGGACAACTTTAAAAACAAATAATTAGCTTTATGAAAAGAGTATTAGTAACAACCAGTTTATTTCTTGGGTTATTTGTAATGGCACAAGAAACGACTACTTGTCCAGTAACAGGGAGAACGATGAGTATTTCTAAAGAAAATCCTCATGGCGGACCTCATGCTGCTGATTATCACAACAGCAAGAATAGCGCTACTACCACTCCTGCAACTGTGGGGACTACAACAGTTGATAGAAACAAACAGTGGTGGCCAAATCAGTTGAATTTGAATGTATTGCGTCAGAATTCTGAAAAGTCAGATCCTATGGGAGCAAAATTTGACTATGCAAAAGAATTCCAATCGTTAGATTATGAAGCTTTAAAGAAAGACTTACGTACTTTAATGACACAATCCCAAGAGTGGTGGCCAGCCGATTTTGGTCATTACGGAGGATTGTTCATTCGTATGGCGTGGCATAGTGCGGGAACGTATAGAACTGGCGACGGTAGAGGAGGAACTCGTGCTGGAATGCAACGTTTTGCACCTCAAAACAGTTGGCCAGATAATGGTAACTTAGACAAAGCACGTCGTTTGTTATGGCCTATCAAACAAAAATATGGTAATAAAATCTCTTGGGCCGATTTAATGATTTTAACGGGTAACGTGGCATTAGAAGACATGGGTTTTAAAACCTTTGGATTTGCTGGAGGTAGAGAAGATGTTTGGGAACCAGAGTCGCATGTGTATTGGGGACCAGAAACCAAATGGTTAGACGACCAACGTTATTCGGAAGGAAGAAAATTAGAAAATCCTTTAGCGGCAGTTCAAATGGGGTTAATCTATGTTAATCCAGAAGGGCCTAATGGAAATCCAGATCCGGTATTAGCAGCAAAAGACATCCGTGAAACCTTTGGAAGAATGGGAATGAATGATGAAGAAACGGTTGCTTTAATTGCAGGTGGACACACTTTAGGTAAAACACATGGTGCTGGTGATGCTAAATTAGTCGGGCCAGATCCTGAAGCAGCGCCAATTGAAGAGCAAGGATTAGGATGGAAAAGTAGCTACAAATCAGGAAAAGGGACAGATGCTATTACTTCTGGTTTAGAAGTTACTTGGACATCAACTCCAGCAAAATGGAGTCACGATTACTTAACGTTCTTGTTCAAATACGATTGGGAATTAACTACAAGTCCAGCAGGAGCGAAACAATGGATTGCTAAAACAGATGATAAGATTATTCCTGATGCATTTGACAAAAACAAAATGCACAAACCCTATATGTTAACGACTGACTTATCGTTACGTTATGATCCAATTTACGAGAAAATTTCTAGACGTTTCTTAGCAGACGAAAAAGCTTTCAATGATGCTTTCGCTCGTGCTTGGTTCAAATTAACACACCGTGATATGGGACCTAAAACCACTTATTTAGGGCCAGAAGCACCAAAAGAAGATTTAATTTGGCAAGATCCAATTCCGGCAGTAAATCACAAATTAGTCAATGAAAAAGAAGTGAAAGGATTACAAGCGCAAATCTTAGCTTCGGGATTAAGTATTCAAGATATGGTATCTGTGGCTTGGGCATCGGCTTCTACTTACAGAGGTTCAGATAGAAGAGGTGGTGCTAATGGAGCGAGAATTCGTTTAGAACCACAAAGAAGTTGGGAAGTAAACAATCCTGCGCAATTAAATCGTGTATTATCTGCTTTAGAGAAAATCCAGGCTGATTTTAATGCAAAATCGAAAGATAAAAAAGTGTCTTTAGCGGATTTAATTGTGTTAGCAGGAAATACAGGAGTAGAGCAAGCGGCAAAAAATGCGGGTTACACAGTAAACGTTCCTTTTACTCCAGGAAGAATGGATGCTTCGCAAGAACAAACTGATGTTAAATCATTTTCAGTTTTAGAGCCACAAGCAGACGGTTTCCGTAATTACTTAAAAACAAAATACTCGGTTTCAACAGAAGAATTATTAGTAGATAAAGCCCAATTATTGACTTTAACGGCTCCTGAAATGACTGTTTTAGTAGGAGGAATGAGAGCTTTGAATGCTAACTATGATGGTTCTAAACATGGTATTTTTAGTACTTCAAAAGATAAATTAAACAATGCGTTCTTCGTTAATTTATTAGCAATGGGAACTACTTGGAAAGCGACTTCTAACGATCAGGAAGTATTTGAAGGTCGTGATATGAAAACCAATGAATTAAAATGGACAGCTACTCGTGCCGATTTGATTTTTGGTTCTAATTCTGAGTTAAGAGCAATTGCGGAAGTGTATGCACAAAACGATAACCAACAAAAATTTGTTAACGACTTCGTAGCAGCATGGACTAAAGTAATGAATTTAGATCGCTTTGATGTAAAATAATAAGTCCTTATTTACCCAAATAGGATGGCCTGCAGATGTAATGTTTGCAGGCTTTTTTTATAAAATATCAAACTTGTCTATAAAATTATTATTAGTTAAGTAACATTATTTTGGAGTTGGCTCTTTTGTAATTTAATTTTTTTCTTTAGTAAATGGAAGTGAGTTCCTCAAGCAAATTGAGTTTAACCCATTAAGGCTAGAGAGTTTAGGTAGTCTTTTCATTTCTTTTTACTATTAGATTTGATGGTATGGAAGTTGTTGGAATTTTTTAGTTGAATATAAATTTACGTATTAATACTTAGAGGAAGTTAGTTTATGCTTTATACATTTGCGAATAATCTTAAAATTTTTAAAAATGAAAAAAATCTTATCTATTGCCGTAATTTTGTTTACATTGTTATCTTGTAGTTCTGATGATAGTAGTTCTAGAAGTTCAGATACTTATATTAAGTTTACTATTAATGGAACTAATTATAATTTTAGAGACATTATTACAGCGGAATCTGGAGCTATTACAATTAATGGAAATAACGGAACGTTAACAACTCCAGGTGATACACAATTAACTCTTTGGTTGCCATTAATGCTATCTAATGGAACTTTTGATGTTGACGATAGTTTTGAAAATCCGTATCAAATTTCATTTGATTCTGAGTCAATGAATTTTGAATTTGATTTTGCAGAATTAGGAACTATTACAATAACACAATCAACAGGTGATTATATCAAAGGAACTTTTACAGCTACCATAACAAATAGTAATGACCAAACTATTAACATTACTAATGGTGAGTTCAAAGCTTATTCAATGGAATAGTAGAAAGTTGGCATAAAAAAAGGTTTACTAATTAGTAAACCTTTTTTTATGCCAACTTTATAAGTTTATTAGTTGATTTTTTTTAAATACCCTACCGTTTTATAAACAATTCCCTCAGTTGAAGTTTCTGTTCTGTCAAATTTTAAACGAGATGAAGTTAATGAAAGTACGGTAATGGTTTCCGCAGTATCTCCATTGTTGTAAAAAATGTTAGTCCCGTTATAGGTATAGGTACCATTTTCAAATGCTGTAAGCAGAATTAATTTATTCTTTTAAAATATGCAATATTTTTAAAAACAGTTCCGTCTGAAGATGTTTCAGTAAAGTCGGTTTTTAAATCTGTTTTTGTCAATGAAATTACAGTTGATATATCAGTTGTACCATCTGATGTTTTCGATAGAGTTGTTCCATTGTAAACATATGTACCATTTTCGTTTGCTGTAGAATTACAATTTGCGTCATTAAAGATTACGACATAAGTACCATTATCTTTGTATTCACCATAATCTGGGCAATTTGAATTGTCTTCAACTACATTAACTGTTTCATCTAAAACACCATTTGTATAATACTCAAATTTTACAGCTCTCCATTTACCAACTATTGTCGGAGTTGAACTGTTATCTTCGTCATTACTACATCCCGTGAAGGTTATCATTAATCCTAATGATAGCGCTAATAATAATTTTTTTTTCATTGTTTTGAAATTTAATTTAAAGCGTAAAACTAAGTAAAAATATAGATTTGCCTATACGTATTTATACTTAATTCTTACAATACGACTTCAAAATTTTCCAAGTTCCAAAGGTTAGCAATAGTCGGTTTAATAGATTTAGAAATAAGTTCAACATCCAAGCGGTAAAAAACAGTTCTTTGTTTATTAGATAAATACTATATCCAAATAAATGCAAAAATAACGTACCACAATAAACAAGAAGTAGTCCGAAAATTATATAGGAGTTAGGATGTGAATTTAAATTAATTTTCCACTGTAATTGTTTGAACCATAAAATAGCGCATATAATGATAAATACCGTTATTATAGCATTTAAAAAGCCATTAATATTTAAAAAGGTTTCATTGCTTACTTTAGGAAGATTTATAAAAAATATTACAGTAAATAGTATTGTAAACGCTACAAAGATGACTTTAAATTTTTTATTCAACAGGTGATAAAAATAATAACTTAAGGTACCAAATGCTCCTACTTTATAGATCATGAACCAAGCAACAGTATTTATTTCTAGTATATAAGAACCAAAATATTCGTACAAACTAGCAATAAATACAAGAACAATGTAGGGTAAAATGGGATTTTTAAATTTGTTGAATTTAGAATCTTTTATGAATATAAGGAGTAGTGGAATAAGTCCTGAAATAATTGCAGTGTAGAAAAAAAAGGTATAAATGGGTGACATGTACATGGTGTGGAATTTTTTACAAATCAACATTAGATAAATTACAAATCCAAATTATAATGCCTTATATTTGAAAACTTGTATAAGACACTTTATGAAACTAATATTACTTTTTACGATAATTTATTCCTTATTTCCCTTACTGTTTTATTGGATTATTAAGAGGAATTTAACTTTGGAAATTAAACCCATTTTACCTTTTGTTATCTTAAGTTTTGTAGGTGGAATTTATGAATTTGTATTTACATTTTTATTGCGAATAAATTCGGTTCCTTGGTTTTACACTTATGATTTTTTATCCTTTTTTACGATTCAATATTTTTTTTATATCATTTTAGGTAAAGAGAGAAAGCAATGGTTTCGAGTGAGTAGTTTGTTGTATTTTTTATTGTTTGTTTATTTGGTTTTTTCTCATACGATGGAAAAATATATGAATAACTTATCGTATTTGGTTTCATTTCTTACTTTATTAATTTTAATTTATGCTCTTATTTGGTTTAAGAGAGTGTTTATGGAGGTTTCATTGCAATCCTTATCGGATAGTCCAACTTTTTACTTTGTTTCAGGATTTTTATTTTACTACACGGGTGTTTTGGTTTTGTTTTTATTTGCGGATGCTATTTATAAAAACGAAAGACCTAATTTTCAATATTATTGGTTGATTAATTTATTTTTTAATATTTTTCACAAGAGTTTATTAATACTTGGTATGTGGAAAGCTAGAAAAGAAATAGTGAATTAATTACGTATAAATACTTAGTACTATTAACAGGTTAACTTTTAAATTGGCATAAATTTACGTTTTGTATGGAAATAACTCAAGATATAAAAACCGCATTTATTTTAGGAACAGGTATTATGCTGTTTTTGGTATTTGGGTTGTTGTTTTTAGTACTATTTTATCAGAATCATTTTATGAAGATGAAGCGTAATGAGGCTAATTTATTATTGCAAACAGCACTAGAGAGCGAAAAAAGGGAGCGCGAACGAATTGCGATAGATTTACATGATGGAGTACAGGGAGATTTAAATGCATTAAAATTTACATTAGCTGGATTAGAATCGGGAGTAGTAGATCCCAAATTTAAAGCTCATGTTCAATTGCTTCAAAATACACTGCAACAAACAACAGAAAATGTTAGGGTAATTAGTCAAAAATTAATGCCTCCTTTATTAGAACAAAAGGGAATAAAAGCCGCACTAGAAGTATATTTCGATTTTTTGCAATCGCATTCAGAAGCTACTTTTGTATTGAAAGGCGATTTGAATGCTTTTGAATTGAGTTCTCATGAGAAATATGCATTGTTTCGATTGATTCAGGAATTGATTCATAACATGTTAAAGCATGGTCATGTTTCAAAAGTAGAATTAGTTTTTTTGAGTTATGCAAAAGAGTTGCAAATAAGTATTGTAGATGATGGTGTTTCATTTGATTTCTTTTCTGCATTAGAATTGCGTCATAGTGGAGGTTTACAGAATATTATTTCCAGATTGAAGAGTATTGGTGCAGTCATGAAACAAGTTACTAAAGACGGATTTAATATTTATATCATTCAAATAAAACGATAATACTATGTTTAAGGTTGCCCTTGTAGATGATCATGAATTGTTCCGTAAGAGTCTCATTTTTGTATTAGAACAAATACCTACTATAGAAGTTGTTTTTGATACCGATGACGGAAATTTACTTTTAAATTACTTAGAAAATAACACAGTTGATTTGATTCTATTAGACATTCAAATGCCAATTATGGATGGATTTACCTTATGTAAAAAAATAAAGCAATTAAACACAGCTGTTAAGATATTGACCGTATCGCAACTTACCACAAAAGAGTCGATTCATCAAATATTTGAATCGGGTTCTAATGGTTTTTTTTCAAAAAATTCTTCAACAGATTCATTTAAAGATGCCGTATTGAGCATGATTGAAAAAGACTATTATTTTGATATTTCTTTATCAGATGTTGTCAAAGAGGCAATTTTATGGAAAGAAAAACAAAACGATAATCGTTTAACTTTAGATAAAGATTTACTTTCACCCCGAGAGAAAGAAATTATATTTTGGTCGGCAAAAGGATTGACTTGTCAGCAAATTGCGGATCAACTCTTTATAAGCAAAAGAACAGTTGAAGCTCATAGAAAAACCATAATGGATAAGACTAGTTGTTTGAATATTATTGAAGTAGTGGTTTTTGGTTTAAAAGAGCGCATCATTACTTTAGAGGATTTATAACAATTGCTTGTGAGCCTTATAGCGAGAAAAAGTATTACTTCAGGTTAGAAGCACTGTAATGAATAAAGCATCAATGACTAATTCTGGTGAAAGTTAATGGAAAAATTATAAAATGAATAAACCTGTAAAATTATTTTACAGGTTTATTTGTGGAGTCGCCGAGAATCGAACTCGGGTCCAAACAAGCAATCAAATAGCTTTCTACACGCTTAGTTTCATTTTAGGTTTTCGACAAAGAGCAAGGCTAGAAACTGCCACTCTTTGCTTAGCTTTATAATTGTCAAGAAGGGTTTAAAGCTTTACCTTCTCTAGGTTTACTTTTACGGTTCCCCTAAACCAACCGCCATAAACCAAGGCTTTTGAGGAGAATCTAGCTTTCCTACCTGGTAGGAACTAGGCAAATCTTACTATAATTCAGATTAAGCAGCTAAAGCGTAATTATTTTCGCCGTTTATAAGTTCGTATATTTGGATTTACGAGCTAAACATACAACGCTCGACGTGCTTACTAATCAATTCCACTCGCTGTCAAAACCAGTCGACCCCAATTTCTGAGTATTCAGTCGCAGTTTTAAGTATGCAGACTTTTACTTTTAATCAAAAAGTGAGCCAAAAGTACTACCATTTTTTCAATTAAAAAAGAGTTTGTATAAAGTCTAGTAAAATGTTATATTTGTAACATTAACACAACAATTGGTTATAATATAAAATAATATGAAATTCGGAATCATTAAAGAACGAAAAAATCCACCTGATAGAAGAGTTGTTTTTACTCCTGAAGAGTTGGTTCGATTACAATCTGCTCATCCTGAAGCTCAAATAAAAGTAGAAAGTTCGGATATTAGAATTTTTTCTGATGAACAATATAGTAATTTAGGACTTAATGTCACTACTGAAATGACCGATTGTGATGTGCTTTTTGGTGTAAAAGAAGTGCCTATTGACGCTTTAATTCCAAATAAAAAGTATTTTTTCTTTTCGCATACTATAAAAAAACAACCTTACAATCGTAAATTATTACAAGCCATTTTAGATAAAAACATCGAATTGTTTGATCATGAAACGATAGTGGATGCTACGAATCATCGCTTAATTGGCTTTGGTCGTTATGCTGGTTTAGTTGGCGCTTATAACGGTTTCAGAGGATTTGGAATCAAATATGATTTGTTTACTTTGCCAAAGGCCGAAACCTTAAGTGGTAAAGAAGATTTAATTGCACGTTTAAAACGACAAACTCTTCCAAATATTAAAATTGTTCTTACCGGACATGGTAAAGTAGGAATGGGCGCTAAGGAGATTTTAGACGGTATTAAAATCAAACAAGTACCTGTTGAAGATTTTTTGAATAAGAAATATACAGAGCCGGTTTACACTCAAATTGACGTGTTGGATTACAACAAACGCAAAGATGGTCAGGTTTTAGATAATCATGATTTTTATAAAAATCCGCAAGAGTATGTATCCGATTTTGAGCGTTTTACTAAAGTAGCGGATATGTATATAGCGGGACATTTTCACGGGAATGGTTCGCCAAATATTTTAACTCGAGATATGCTTCGTGCCGCGGATAATAAAATTCAAGTGGTTGCCGATATTTCTTGTGATGTTGATGGTCCGGTGGCGTGTACTCTTAAAGCATCAACCATTGCAGAACCGTTTTTTGGTTATTTGCCAAGCGAACATAAAGAGGTTTCATATACGCATCCAGCTTCTATTATGGTAATGTCGGTAGATAATTTACCATGTGAGTTGCCTAAAGATGCGAGTGAAGGTTTTGGTGAAATGTTTATGCAACATGTTATCCCAGCTTTCTTTAATGGTGATAAAGACGGAATTTTGCAAAGAGCTAAAATCACTGAAAATGGTCGACTAACAGAGCGTTTCAACTATTTACAAGATTATGTAGACGAAAAGCAAGAAGCTTTAGTAACGAAATAATTTTGAACCCGATTTTATATCGGGTTTTTTAATACCACGAAAACGTTTTCGTTAATAAAAATTTCCAGTTTGTTTTTAAATGGAAGATGAATAGCAGTATATTTAACAAATATAAAATGAATTTATTCAAACTTTAATCAAACAATAAAAACAAACTACATTATGCAAGTAAGTCAAGTTAAAACGAATTGGGCACAATTCATACCATTGGTAACAGTCTTCTTTTTTTGGGGATTTGTTGCTGCGAGTAACGATATTTTAATCCCTGTATTCAAAGAAGCTTTTGATTTAACACAAGGGCAAAGTCAATTAGTTTCAGTTGCTTTTTATGTGGCTTATACTGTTGGCTCAATAATTTATATGATTATTTCTTATCTAACTAAAGGTGATTTAATTAATAGAATAGGATACAAAAATTCCTTAGCATTAGGATTAATTATTTCTGCTTTAGGAACCTTACTGTTTTACCCTGCTGCTAATTCGGGTTCATTTGTATTAATGTTATCCGGCTTATTTACAGTCGGTTTAGGTTTTTCACTTCAACAAACTGTTGCAAACCCATTAGCCATTGCTCTTGGTCCTATAAATACAGGTTCTCAACGTTTAACCTTAGCGGGAGGTATCAATAATTTAGGAACAACTATTGGTCCTTTAATTGTAAGTTTTGCAATCTTTGGTTCGGCTACTTCAAAAACCACAACTTTAGATATTGAAAGTGTTAAGATTCCGTATTTGATTTTAGGAGCAGCCTTTTTATTGGTAGCTGTTTTTCTGAAATTTTCTTCCTTACCAGATAAGCCAGAAGCAGTTGTTGAATCTGATGATTCTATTTCTAATGATAGAGGTCACGCTTTAAAATATCCGCAATTGATTTTAGGAATGATTGCTATATTTGTTTATGTTGGCGTTGAAGTTTCAACAGCAAGTAATTTGCCAGCATACATGGAAAAAGACTTAGGATTTCTAACAAAAGATATTGCGCCATACATTTCATTGTACTGGGCTAGTTTAATGATTGGAAGATGGACGGGAGCAGTAGAAGCTTTTACTGATAAAATGGATTTACAGAAAATATTGCGTTTTATAGCACCGTATTTAGCATTTGGTGTATTTTTATTAGTTAATGCTATTGCAAAACACGATTTAACGCCTTTTTATGTATATGCTTTAATTATTTTAGTACTTATTGGAGCAGATATGGCAAGTAAAGGAAATCCAGCACGAATGTTATTAATTTTCTCAGGTTTAGGAATTCTAGCTCTAATAATTGGTATGGCAACCACTGGAATGACAAGTGTATATGCTTTTACTTCAGTTGGTTTATTTTGTAGTACTTTATGGCCGTGTATTTTTACTTTAGCGGTTAGTGGATTAGGAAAAAATACAAGTCAAGGAAGCAGCTTTTTAATTATGATGATTATGGGTGGCGGTATTATGAGTTGGTTACAAGGAGTTGTAGCAGATGAAACTACTATTCATTCAAGTTATATTGTTGGAGTACTTTGTTTTGCATATTTAGCATTCTATGCTTGGAAAGTAAAAGGAATATTAAAAGATCAAGGTATTAGTTTTGAAAGTAAAATTTCAGGCGGACATTAATATTTAAATGCTAAAAAAAACCTCCGATTGAACATTCTCAATCGGAGGTTTTTTTATGGTTATTTATTCCACTCAATCTTTCTCGAGAAATACATAACAGCTGCTAGTATTAAGAATAATCCGATACTTCCTACTAAAAGCGCATAATCTTCTAGTTGAATAATCACATAAATAAAAGTATATAAAACACTCAACGAAGCGCCAATGAACATCGGAAACTTTTTATCTTTTAAAATGGAAATCGAATAGAGCGAAATCATCACAATTACCGAAGCTCCCGCAACTAAATAGGCAAATGAAAACGAACTATGTTCTGTAATCGAAATCAGTAAAGTGTAAAACATGATTAATGCAATTCCAATCATCGAATATTGAAAAATATGGATATTGATTTTACTTATCGACTGAATTAAAAAGAAGATTAAAAAAGTTAACCCAATTACTAAAAAACCATATTTAGAAGCACGTTCACTTTGTTGGTATTCATCAACTGGCGTAATAAAATCTACTGCAAAAGCATATTTACCTAATTCAGGTAAAATATCAAAATAGCTTTGCGCAAATGGTCGATTGAAATGTAATATTTTCCAATTAGCCTCAAAACCTTTATCCGTAATGTCTCTTGAAATAGGAGAGAAGTTACCATTAAAGTTAGGCGAATTCCAATTCGAAGTCATTTTAGCATCGGTTGTTTTTCCAATTGGAACCATTTTTACTTGCTTGCTTCCGTTGAACGAAATGGTAAAGTTGAATTTCGCTTCGTTTTGTAAATTTTGGTATTCAAAATAATTGGTTTCCAGGCTTTCAATGCTATCGTTTGAACTGCTTGCTACCGATTCAAAAGCCAAGTTCTGATTCCCAATTTTCATTTTTACTTCGTCTTTCAGACTTTTCAAATTGGTAGTTCGAATCAAAATCTTAGCGCGATTCCAATAAACGTTTTCGGAAGGAATGCCTTTTGAAGCGAAATTTGGATTCGAATAATTACCATCAAACTGCATTTTAGTAGTAAAAACATTTGATTTGTAAATGCTTCTTTCTAAAGGTTTCACCATGGTAACTTCGGTTTTGTTATTCAAAGTTTCTGGAAAGAAATAAGCGTAATTGTTGGCTCCCGACATTGGGTCTTTGTAAGGCACCTTTAAAATTGGACCATAAAAATAAACCGAATTTCCCCATTTGGCAGTCGTTTCGGTGATGACTTCTTTTTGGCGTTGGCTTCGTTCTACGATTAATTCTTGTACTAAAGCTAGTGGAATGATTAATACTAAAGTTAGAATTCCAACCATGATCATTTTAGCGGTTGTGGTTTGAAAGAACGGTACTTTTGGTTCTTGTTGAAATTGTGTTTCCATGATGTTTGATTTATTGTAGATTAAAAAGGTTGATTTGAAAGAACTGTATATAGTATTACTATAAAATAGAAGAATGATATTGGTACATTTATTAATAAAATTAAGATTTGCTTTATGATATTTGATCTTTCTATAGGTAGAACAAAGCAATCATAAATTAGTTTTATTAACATTAGACCATTTGTTACAAAAGCAATTACTACGTAGATAATTCCAATTTTAATAAGATTGTCTGATTCTTTGAATGGAAAGTATAGTACAAACAATAAAGAACCAATTCCAAATGAAACAATCGCTATTTGGGTCGATATCGGCAATTTTAAAAAATCTTTTTCCATGTGGTTGTGAGTTTTGTTTTTGTTTCTGATGCTAGGTTTTTGATAATTTCCATTCCGATAAAGAATAAAATTCCGATGGTCATGCTGATGTTGATGAGTTTGTTCATGTTATTTGATATTAAAAGTTTGTTGAATGTTTATAATGGGAATTGTAAGCATATTCAAAAAATCCAATCTGTAGAATTCGTGTGCTTGTTTTCCTCTTTGATATTGTTGTTTGAAATAGCGAAATCGAGTAGGATAGAAGAGTGTTCCTGATAGGATTACCATCAGTAAATACAAGCTTCTTTTTCCGTTTCCAAGTAAATAATATTGCATCCCGATTTCTTCCACAACTGAAATTCCGGTATTCGTTAATACGTGAATAATATCGTGGTCTTCTAATTTGGGTTGGATTTCAAAGTTGTATTTCAACAAAAAGCAACCCAAATGAAATCCCAAACTATCACTAGGAAGTTGTATCAACTGATTGACATTGATATCCCAAGCCTTTCCTTTTTTAACGAATCTTTGATACGGCTTCTTACTGATTTCGTACATTTTTTCGATGAATAAATCTCTCATAATTAGTTATTAAAAGTACTTTGAATTTCAAAGTGAATAGATAAAAAAATAGGGTTAACTCTTCTTGATTAATTTTTCAAGCGCTTCAATGTGGGCTGTGAAAGCTTCACGACCTTCTTTGGTAGCACTGTATTTTGTATTGGGTTTTTTACCAATAAACTGTTTCTCAATTTGTATGTAATTTTCGGCTTCTAAAGCTTTGGTATGTGATGCTAAATTTCCATCAGTTACACCTAAAAGTTCCTTCAACATATTAAAATCCGCACTTTCATTGACCATCAATATCGACATAATCCCCAAACGAATTCGGTGATCAAAGGCTTTGTTGATATTTTGGATGATGTTTAGCATGATTTGGTTTAAAAGTTTAAAGTTTAAAAGGTTAATAGTTTAGAGTTTATGAATTATATGGATTTGATAATTAAAAATTTTATATCACATCTTTGCGCTATTTCTTTATTCTGTTTTCTGAATTCTAAATTCTAAATTGAATTTACTTTCTCTCGTATTTGAAATACATTAAACTTCCGTATAGAATATGACAACCGCCAAAGCCTAAAGCCCAGAACAACAATCCGTAGCCTAAGAACCAAGTAGATAATAAGCCTAAAGCTATCATGGTTATTCCTAAATAGCGAACATCTCCTATAGTATATTTACTAGCATTTACACAAGCTAGTCCGTAAAATATTAAGGTTAGGGGAGCGATGAGTCCAAACATGTTTTTTTCGATTAAAAAGATAATGAAAAATCCGCCTGTTGCTAACGGAATCATGAAATTGATAACCAATCGTTTTGAAGCAGTATTCCAAATGCTTTCACTTGTTTTTCTTGCTTTACGAATGCTTAATCCAATTCCGGTTAGAATTGACAAAATCAATACCGAAGCTGCAATTACTAGCAAACGAATGACTGCTTCTTCCGAAATTATTAAATCGCGATAAGCACCCATTGTTGAAGTGTCAAAGTAAATTGTTTTATAAGCCATCCATGCACCAACTATAGCATAGACACCTGCTAAAATTCCAGACAAACCACTTAAGGAAATAAAACGTGATGATTTGTGCATCAAATTTTTAATTTCGCTAATGTCATTTAGATATTTCTCGTTTTTCATTTTAAAGTACTTTGAATTACAAAGTAAATAATAAATAATTTATTAACCAAATATTTTTGAATTATTTTAATACACGTACTTATAAAGAAATAAAAAAAGCCACGCATCATTAAGAGAGCGTGGCTTAGTTTTATTAACATTATGTTTTAGATTCTAAAGATTCCTCCAATAGATACGATTCTTTGTAAGAACCAAAAGTGTTGTTCTGCTGAATCAGCTGTGCTTCTAGTAGTTCTTATATCATTCATGTCGATATATCCTCCTTTTAATTCAGTTTGGATAAAGAAATGTTTGTAAAATGTAAAGTTAAGTCCAACTTTAGCTGACACACCATATCCTGCAACATGAAATTCATCATAGCGGTCTTTTCCCAATAGTTTCGTATTGGTTTTAGGATAAAGAAGACCTGCTCCAACCCCTTCTGTTACGTTAATTTGAAATTTATCAGTATTAGGTAGTTGCAATAATGAAGAAATATCATCAACTCTTGAAATCTCAGTATTTACATAATTTAGACCATCGGTGTGTTCAAAAGTTAAAAAATCTTCATCTAATGTAAGTTGTCCTCCACTAGGATTTTCGTTGTAAGAACCTGCATTAGGATAATATCCAGTATAGTTTACTCTTCTGTCGTTATACATTACATATTTCATGTGGTCAACTCCAATAGAGATATTGTAATGGTTGGAAATAAAGTACCCAATTCTTAAATTGGTTTGAGGAATGGTCATTCTTGCTGGGTTGAAATAATCGCAATGCCATCCTTTTGGTTTATCGTGAGCCCCCACATTGTGAATTGTAAAGTCGTAATCAGCTCCTTTAAAACGAATGTCAGATCTTGAATAAGACTCTCTATTACCTCCCCAGAAGATGTAGAATTTACCTTTGTTATTGCTCGTGTATTTTTCAGGATTTTCTACTGTTTCTTGCGAAAAGGTGTACTGTGAAAAAACACAAAAAGTTAGTACAGCCATTAAAAATGGATGTTTCATTTGAAGTTATAAAAAATTAAAATTGATTAACGGTTTTTCGGATAGCTACTAATTTTGTCATTAAGCCTTCGAAGTAATCCAGGTGTAACATATTAGCGCCATCGCTTTTGGCATTTGCGGGATCAAAATGGGTTTCAATAAAAATTCCATCGACACCAACTGCAATTCCTGCTTTAGCAATGGTTTCAATCATATCAGGGCGACCTCCTGTAACACCAGTTGTTTGGTTAGGTTGTTGAAGTGAGTGGGTTACATCTAATACAGTTGAAGCATATTGTTGCATGGTTGGAATTCCTCTAAAATCTACAATCATGTCTTGGTAACCAAACATGGTTCCTCTGTCTGTAACCATTACATTTTGGTTGTGACTATCCAATACTTTTTGAACTGCATGTTTCATGCTTTCCGGACTCATGAATTGCCCTTTTTTCAAGTTTACAGTTTTGCCTGTATTGGCAGCAGCTACTACTAAATCTGTTTGACGAACCAAAAAAGCTGGAATTTGTAAAATATCAACATATTCAGCTGCCATTACTGCATCTTCATTGGTATGAATATCAGTAACTGTAGGAACACCAAATTCTTTTGAAACTTTTTGAAGAATTTTTAAGGCTTTTTCATCGCCTATTCCAGTAAAACTATCTACTCTAGAGCGGTTTGCTTTTTTAAAAGACCCTTTAAATATATAAGGAATTTGTAATTTATCAGTAACAGAAACAATTTTTTCTGCAATGCGTAAAGCCATTTCTTCACCTTCTATAGCACAAGGTCCAGCTAATAAAAAGAAGTTACCACTTTCAGTGTGTTTTATTTGAGGAATGTTTGTTAAATTCATTTTGTGTTGATTTTGAAGGTGCAAAGATAAAAATAAAAACCTTTTCTTTAGCAGAAGAAAAGGTCACAAATGTTACATATAATAAAAATGTTTTTATTTATCAATTTCTTGTATTTGTTTTATAGTAAAACCTTTAGGACATAGTATTTTACCTTTTTCATAGATATTAAAGTACAATATGATAGTTTTAGAACTACCTTCAAAAGAAACTTCATAAATACCAATAGTACCTGCCCCCATTAAACTGTTTTTAGAAGGAAACGGACAGCAGGTGTCAATTTTTTTATATGTAATTTTTTCTCCTTTTGGACCACTTAAGCCATTGAAAAAATAGGCTACATTAATGTCTTCTTGTTTTTCATGAATAAAACCAATGTTTATTGGATAATCTTTATCATAACCGTATTTAGCATCAGTTGCATATTCTGTAATGGCATACGCTTTATTTTTTATGGCTGGTCGTATTGCGGTTTTGTCGATATTTTTTAATGTAGATTCAGTACTTACGCAACTGCTAAGTAGTGCTAAGGAGCATAGTGATAGTATAATTTTCATTATCAAACAGATTTAGTTCTAATTAAGTATGCAACAATCGCGCCAATTACAACACCTGAAGAAATGCCACCTGATATACTTTGCCAAATATAAGAAGTAAGGTTAAAATAATTTTCGGCTTGTTCTTGTGTCATTCTTTGATTTTCTACCGATAATTTAATGAGTTTTTCAAAATACAATGGCGAAATAATTTCATGTGTTATAAATTGTGCTAATGGTGAAAAAACAGCCACAATAAATGAAATTATTATTGCAGAGATAAAACCTTGTCGCCAATTCATATTATTTTGATAATAATTTTTCTTTTTGTCTAAAAGTGCTAAAAAATATATTAAAAAAGAAGGAAAAAAGAATAACAAGGTAAAAGCCATTTGCCATTTAATTTTTTCGTTATGAAACCCTAATTGTTTTTCTAATGTCATCCATGCTAAGAAAAGGATGTTAGCAATAATCGCCCATTTGAATTCAATTGAAAATTTTTTCATTATTATGGATTTTATTTTATAGTTCAAATTTAGTATAAATTGCTTTAAAAGTTATAAATCCCAATTTGAATTTCTATTTTTGTGCAAAATTGAATTGCGATGAACTATATTTTTGGAACTTGGCATTGGGCCATTTCAGGTTTTTTGATTGGATTAACCATGTTAATTTTAACTTATTTTGGTAAATCGTTTGGAATGTCTTCCAATTTGCGCATCTTGTGTTCTATGGCAGGAGCTGGAAAGTTTAGCGATTTTTTTAAATTGGATTGGCGCGAACAAAAATGGAGCTTAGCTGTTGTTTTAGGTGCTTTTGTGGGTGGATTTATCGCTTTTTACTTTTTATCAGATGGAAGTGGTGTTAATATAAATCCAGAAACTATTGCGCAATTGCAAACACTTGGAATTGATGCTCCAAATGGTAAATTAATGCCTGATGCTATTTTTAGCGTTGAGACGTTACAATCTCCAAAAGGATTTGCAATTTTATTGCTTGGAGGTTTATTAATTGGTTTCGGAACACGATATGCGGGTGGTTGTACTTCCGGTCATGCTATTTCGGGTTTAAGTAATTTTCAAATACCGTCTTTAATAGCTGTTATTGGTTTTTTTATTGGGGGTTTAGTCATGGCACATTATATTTTACCTCTAATCTTTAAAACGGCTTAATTATGAAATTAGCAAGATTTTTTCTTACCGGAATATTCTTCGGAATTGTTTTAACCAAAGCAGAAGCAGTTTCTTGGTATCGCATTTATGAAATGTTTTATTTTCAATCTTTTCATATGTTTGGGATCATAGGAATGGCATTGTTCACAGGGGTAGTAGGGCTTCTATTGATAAAAAAATATAAGGTTAAAGATTACAATGGATTACCAATTAATATAATTGAAAAAGAACGTGGTTTTTGGCGTTACATTATTGGTGGTACTCTTTTTGGACTTGGTTGGGCTTTAGTAGGTTGTTGTCCTGGACCAATTTTTATATTGTTAGGAACGGGCACTTATGCTATTGCAGTTGTATTAATTGGGGCTTTGTTAGGTACCTACATTTATGGTTTGTTGAAAGATAAATTGCCGCATTAAAATTAAGTTAAAGTAACCTAAAACCGAATCAATTTTGTAAATTTGTTTGTAATTAAATTATAACAAATGGAAACTACAATTTATATACAAAATTTAAAGTGTAGTGGTTGTGCAAATACCATTACTAGAGAAATTTTATCTATTGAAACTATTCAAAATGTTGCTGTAAATGTGGAAGAGAATTCGGTAACATTTGATTATGGAACGGATGAAAAGTTACATGAAGTTAAAGAAAAATTAAAATCATTAGGATATCCCGAAGATGGAGAAGCTAATAGTTTAACAGCAAAAGCAAAATCATATGTGAGTTGTGCTATTGGAAAGATGAGTTAATAAAAAGTCCCGATTAAATCGGGACTTTTTTTATATCAATTCAGCACTTAAACCTGCATCTAATAGAGCAGAGCATTGTGGTTTTAATTCTTCCAGAGAACCTGTTTTAACTGTACATTTTCCTTTGTAATGAACTAGTATAGCACATTGTTCGGCTTGTAAATCATCATGATTGCATACTCGAACTAAAGTGTCAATTACATGATCAAATGTATTTACATCGTCATTATGTAATACAATTTCATGATTCAAACCAATAGCTTCTTCAACTAAAATTTCTTCTTTGATTTTTTCTATTGTACTCATTTTCTTTTTCTTATCGGTTGCGTAACAAATTTATAATATTAATTATAAAATCCAAAATTCTATTTTTTAAATTTTAAAGCAACCCAATTGTTACGTTCAAATTGCTTAACATAAGTTAAACCTTTAGAGGTACAACTTTCCGAAATCACAGGAATATCTTCAGTATAGAAACCACTTAAAAATAAGATTCCGTTTTCGTTTAAACAAGCTACATATTGTTGCATATCGTTTAATAAAATATTACGGTTGATATTAGCAATAATCACATCATATTTTTTACCCACTAATAAAGAAGCATCTCCTTCGTAAACCGATATATGTTTGCAATTATTACGCTCTGCATTTTCAATAGAGTTTAAGTAACACCAATTGTCAATATCAATAGCGTCAATAGGTTGCGCGCCTTTCATTTCAGCCAAAATAGCTAAAATAGCAGTTCCACATCCCATATCTAAGGTTTTCTTTCCTACTAAATCCGTTTCTAACAAATGTTGAATCATCATGTGTGTGGTTTCATGATGACCTGTTCCAAAACTCATTTTTGGTTCAATTACAATGTCAAATTCAGCATTTGTTTTTTCATGAAAAGGAGCTCTTACATGACATTTTCCATCTACATCAATAGGCTCGAAGTTTTTCTCCCATTCTTCATTCCAATTTACTTGCTCAATTTCTTCAAAAGTGTATTCGATTTTAAATTCTGGATTCTCTAGAATTTGAATATCCTCCAATATATTTTCACTCCATAAATCTTTTTGAACAAAAGCAGAAACTCCAGTTTCCGTTTCAATAAAGCTTTCAAAGGCTTTTTCTCCTAATTCTGCAATTAAAATTTCACTTCCAAGTTCTAATGGAGCAATTGTAAAATGATATCCAATGTATATATTTGACATAACGTTAATTTTTTGCAAAGGTAATATTTACTTAACATACTTAACCTTGTTTTAATGTTAAGTTTGCACAAAATAAACAACAACATAACAAATGAAAAAATTAGTAACACTTTTACTGTTTGTAATTAGTACTTTTGTTAGTGCTCAAGATGTAAAAGTAACCACAAAAGACAACGATTTAAAATTAGCTGCCATACCTTATTACAACTATGGTAAAGGATTAGGAATTACTTCACCAGATAGTTTATTTCAATTGAATATTCGTTTTAGAATGCAAAACCGTGTAACTTTTATTCAAAACGAAGGTGATAATGCTGCATATTCAGGAGAAATTAGACGTTTGCGTTTACGTTTTGATGGATATGTTGGAAATCCTCATTTCTTATATGTAATTCAATTATCGTTTGCTCCTGGAGATGTTGGAGAAATTCAAGATGGTGAAAATATTAATATCATTCGTGATGCCGCTGTATTTTATCGACCTAATAAACATTGGAGTTTTCTTTTTGGTCAAACCAAATTACCAGGAAATCGTCAACGTGTAAATTCTTCTGGTGCGCTTCAACTAACCGATAGAAGTATTAACAATGCTCGTTTTACTATTGACCGTGATTTTGGTTTTCAAGCTTATTACTTGAATGAGAACAAAGATAAATTCTCATACAATGTAAAAACGGCAGTAACTACTGGTGAAGGAAGAAACTGGACAAAATCTGCTGATGATGGAGTTGCACTAACTGGTAAATTAGAATTAATGCCTTTTGGTTCGTTTAAAAAAGATGGAACTAATTTTGAAGGAGACGTAGCTCGTGAAGAAAAGCCAAGATTATTATTGTCAGGAGCTTTTCATCAAAATAATTTAGCAAGAAGAACACAAGGTCAACTTGGAAATGATTTATTCGAACAAAAAACTATGAAATCGGTTTTGTTAGATGCGATGTTGAAATATAACGGTTGGGCTTTTATGTCGAGTTATATGTCAAGAACTGCAAAAGATCCAATCGCTTTTAATCCAGATGATATTACGGAATTTAATTATGTTCCTGTAGGAAGTGGAATGGATTACCAATTGAGTTATGTATTTCCAACTAACTACGAAATTATTGGTCGTTTTTCTACTCAAAATATGCATGATGATATTAAAGCGTTAACACCAGATTCTAAGCAATATTCATTAGGTGTCACCAAATATTTATGGGAGCATGCTTTTAAATTACAAGGTGAAGTTACGTTGAGCGATTTGAATTATTTCGACGGAAGCAACAAACAAAATTGGTACGTTCGTTTCCAAGTAGAAATCGGAATCTAATTTCAAAAAATACAATTTTAAAAACCACAAGTCAGTAATTGATTTGTGGTTTTTTGTTTTCTTAATTTCGGAATTCTAATTTCGGAATTCTAATTTCGAAATTCTAATTTTTAAAATGCTTACCTTTGCACCATATTTATTTCATTTATGTTACATATAGGAGAGTTCAATACGTTAAAAATACTTAGAGATACTAAAGTTGGTTTGTTTTTAGGAAGCGAAGACACGCAAGAAGATGATGTTTTATTGCCAAATAAATATGTACCAAAAGAATTTACTATTGGCGATGATTTAACCGTATTTGTGTATTTAGATCACGAAGAACGTCCTGTTGCGACTACTTTAAAACCTTATATCAAGTTGAATGAATTTGCGCATTTAAAAGTGAATTACATCAACAAATTCGGAGCCTTTTTAGATTGGGGATTAGAGAAAGATTTGTTTGTTCCGTTTAAAGAACAAGCGCGCCCTATGGAAGAAGGCAAACGTTACTTGGTTTACATGCACATGGATAAAAAAAACAATCGTTTGGTAGCTTCAAGTAAAACCAATCAGTTTCTGAGCAATGATAACTTAGATTTACAACGTAACGAAGAAGTCGATATTTTAATTTCGCACATTACCGAAGGTGGAATCAATTGCATCATCAATCAAAAACACAAAGGTTTAGCTTATAAAAACGAAGTGTATGATGATGTAAAACCTGGAATGAAAACCAAAGGGTATATCAAAAATATTCGTCCTGATGGTAAAATTGATGTGATGTTGCGTAAAGTAGGAGTAGAGGCAATCGAACCATCTTCACAAGTAATTTTAGACGAATTAAAAGCGAATCGTGGTTTCTTGCGATTAACCGATAATTCGCATCCAGAAGACATTAAAACGGTGTTGAAAATGAGTAAAAAGAATTTCAAAAAAGCCGTTGGAAATTTATACAAACAAAAACTTATCGAAATCAAAGAAGACGGGATTTATTTAGTATAACAACGTTTATAATGCCAATAATAGCGCAATCAAAATACAACGAACTTGTTTCGGGTTTTTACAAGAATCCTCACATTGCTACTATATATGCAGGTAAGTTCAAGCGTTTCAAGGCTCCCGATTATCAAAGAGAAAAAGTAGAACTTTATGATGGTGATTTTTTAACCGTTGATTATAAAATTACCAATCCAAATAAAGCCATTATTTTGTGCCATGGTTTAGAAGGAAATTCGCAAAGAACCTATATTAATAGTTGTTCGGATTATTTTCTAAAAAACAATTATTCTGTTTTTGCATGGAACAACCGTACTTGTAGTGGCGAAATGAATCGTTTGCCTCAATTGTATCATCATGCCTCAATAGAAGATTTTGATGCAGTTGTACAATTTGCATTGAGTAAAGAAATTAAGGAGTTGTATTTAATAGGTTTTTCTATGGGTGGTGCCCAAATTTTGAACTATCTAGGAAGAGAACCCCAATTAAATGATGCTATAAAAGCAGCCGTTTCTGTTTCTGTTCCAATTGAAATTCAAGTAAGTGCTGATGCTTTACACAAAGGATTTAATCAAGTTTACATGAAAAATTTCCTTATCGGATTAAATAAAAAATTACAATTAAAAGCCAAACAGTTTCCAGAACTTATCGATTTACATCAATTAAAGAAAGTGAAAAATTTTAAAGATTTAGACGATAATTTCACAGCACCCTTACACGGTTTTAAAGATCGTTTTGATTATTATTACAAAGTTTCTCCTGCAAGAAGTTTGGATGCCATTACAAAACCAGTTTTAATCTTAAATGCCTTAAATGATACTTTTTTAGGCGAAGGATGTTTTCCAGTTGATGTTGCTACTAAAAGTTCGAATATCTTTTTAGAAACGCCTGTTTATGGCGGTCATTGTGCATTTATTGTAAAGGAGTCAAATTATTCATTTGCTGAAATGAGAGCTTTTGATTTTTTTGAATCATTTAAATAGTAAGTTATGAATTTAAAACCAATCCTCTACTTGATGCTAAGTGTTGTAATTTTAATTATGACCTTAGTTGCTATTTTCCAAAATTTTGAAACCATTCATTTTATTGGCTTTGAAACTGAGATTATTTGGATTCCTATTTGGATAGGTGTTGTAATTTTACCTCTTTTAAATTTATATGAAATTGTTATAAATACTAATGATTACAATAAACATTATTGGTTAGCTCTCATTTTTAATTTAATCACTATATTCTTAGTTTTGAGATATTTTAAAATCGAATTACTTAACTTGTAGTTACAATTTCTTTTAGTAACCATTTCTTTATTAAGTTATCATTGTGAGTTATCGATGCAATGAAATATTTTGAACTCACAATAGCTTTTGAATTTTCAATGGTTTCTTTCATTACGCCTTTATTTTCAATGTAATTGGAATGAATAAAACACACTTCTTGATTGTTTTTATAAATGTACCCAACATGAAAATCCAAGCCAATAAAATAAATGCCATCCTTTTGTTTTAAAAAGTACTTTTTTAATTCTTGTTTGGTAACGTTTTGAAGTTTCTCAATAGTAGTCCCGCAAGCGATACTTTTAGCTTCTTCTTCAGGACTTTTTTGTGCTAATTTGTATCGATTTAGATTAAATCCTACATCTCTTAAAGTCGTGGAAACAAAATAGCCACAAGCGATTGTTCCTTGTTTTGGTGTTTCAGTATGACCTTCAAAACTCCATTTTGTGGTGTACCAATGATTGAAAATATCTTGGAATAAACTTTCGGTTAGTTTTATTCTTGCCTCATTTAGTGTATTGGCTTTATTTTCATTTGAAAGGTATTTTGTTTTCAAAACATTTCTTTCTTTTTCAATGCTTGTTTTTGTAACAGAATAGTTTGTTATGCCAATGGTGAGGAATAGAATTAGGATTTTCATTTCGAGTAATTTATGGAATAACGTTTTTAACACGTAATTAGTATTTAGTATAAAATAAATCATTACATTTGTATATACAAATATTAATTTATGAATCGCAAGAATTTCATAACTTTACTTTCAGGAGGAGTCGCTATGGCAAGTATACAACCGTTCTATGATTGGACAAAAGGATTAGGAGAAGAAGAGGAGAAGATGCCCGTTTTATTCATCGGACATGGGTCGCCTATGAATGCTATTGAAGATAATATATTTTCAAAACGTTGGCAACAAATGGGGAAGGAAATCCCAACACCAAAAGCAGTGGTAGTCGTTTCGGCGCATTGGTTAACCAAGGGAACAATGGTTACAGCAATGCCAAATCCGAAAACAATTCATGATTTTGGCGGTTTTCCACAAGCGTTATTTGATGTACAATATCCAGCGCCTGGAAGTCCTGAATTGGCGAATGAAATTCAAAAATTAATTACCAATCCTGCGGTGGAATTAGACCACGATTGGGGATTAGATCACGGCACTTGGTCGGTAGTAAAACACATGTATCCTGATGCGGATATTCCGGTTTTGCAATTGAGTATTGATTATTACAAACCTGCGTCTTATCATTATGAATTAGCAAAACAATTATTAGCACTTCGTAAAAAAGGAGTTTTAATTATCGGAAGTGGCAATATGGTTCATAATTTAAGAATGGTAGCTTGGGACAAACTTAGCGAACCTGAATACGGATTTGATTGGGCTTTAGAAATGAATGACATCTTTAAAAATAAAATCTCAAACGGTTTTCATAAAGAGTTAATTCAATATGAAAAACTTCATAAAGCAGCTACTTTAGCGATACCAACACCCGATCATTATTATCCATTGTTATACATTTTAGCACTTCAAACCGATAATGATAAAGTGGAATTCTTTAACGATAAAGCGGTTGGAGGTTCGTTAACGATGACTTCAGTAAAAATAGGCTAATTATTCGCCTTCTTCTGCATTAAATTTAAAGGGATAATCGCCAAATTTTGGTGCTAAACGTTTTGTTTGATACGTTTTACGAGTAAACTTGTTGGATAAAGCAATAATAGTCACCGAATCTTTATGAAGGGTAACCATAGAAGAAGTGTTCCCATGCCACCAACCGTTGTGAAAGAAGTATTGTTGACCCGTTTCAAATTCTAACATTCGAATGCCCAAACCGTAGTTTTTAGTTCCTTTTCTTTCGTAGCTGTAGCCTTTGTACATTTCGGCTTTCATTTTAGCACTCAAGAATTTATCAGAATATAAGGCCAAATCAAATTTAAGTAAATCACGTGGAGTAGAATAAATGTTTTTATCGCCATACACTTGGTCTAAAAATTCGAAAGCTAAACGTAAATAATTATTTTTATAGGATTGACTCACTTCGTCTTTCTTGTTTAAATCATCAAAAACGAACGTGTTTTTCATGTTTAAAGGATCAAAAATCATTTCTTGAAGCACTTTTGGATACGTTTTATTCGTCACTTTTTCGATGATTAAAGCCAATAAAGCATAATTCGTATTGCAATAGCCAAAACGCGTTCCTGGCTTTGATTCTAATCCAATATTTTTGGTAGCTAACAACGTTAATACATCTTGATTGGTTAGTGTTTTCTTTTTATCCCAAACGCCTTTATCATCTGTGAAATAAGCATAATTTCTCAAACCACTTCGGTGACTTAATAACATTCTAACGGTAGTTTCTTCGTAAGGAAATTCAGGTAATATCGATTTTACAGGATCGTCTAATTTAAGTTTCTTTTGGTCTACTAATTTCAAAACGGTAACCGCTGTAATCACTTTACTAACAGACGCGATGTGTAAAGGAGTATCTTGTTTTATAGAATCGCCTTTTTCTTTGTAGGCATAGCCACTGTAATTTTCATATAAGATTTCTCCATTTTTAGCTACCAAAAACGAACCGCTGAAATCTTTTGCATTGAATTTTTTATCGTAAAAGGCCTCCATTTCATTTCCCATTCTTTTTTTGTAAATGGTGGTCAAAGGAGTAAAGTTTACGGCATATTCAGAAACATTACCTTCTTTGTCTTTTAAGGTAGATTCTTTATTTTCATCGGGTTTATTTTGGCAATTAAAAAGTAGTAAACTTAGACTTACAAGTACTATTTTATTCAACATAAGGCGTATTCTTAAACGTAATATTTGGATTTAGGCGTTGCAATGTAGCAATAAATTCTTGTTGTTTTTCAGGAGAAATGTAAATATCATCATATTTGTTATAGGTAATAATTAATCCAATATGACTCAATGCTGGTTTCCAAATAGTTGGCACTACAATTCCTTTGTGATATTCAATTTTATTGATTTTAGTTACATCAATTTTACCTTTAAAAGGACCCGATTTCCAATGTAAATTCGTGTTTTCAATCTTGTAAAAAGTGGTTTTATAGGTCCAAATTAGGAATGAAATCACTAAAAAATGTATAGAAAATAGTACAACAAAAGGTTCGTAAGAATCGTCAAAAAGAGCAGGAACTGTTAAGAGTAATAAAAATAATATTACTCCAACATAAATATATTGATTCAATTTACTAACTGCCGATTTGAAAATCATATTACAACCCTAATTTCTTTTTAGTTTCTTTTGAAATTCCATCTTTGTGTACCATAACAGAAATCGCTTTTAATTTCATGTAAGGAACACTCATATACACATAACCGCCATTTGCCACTCTCTTTTCGTCGCTTCCCCAAGAGTTTTTTACTTTGTAATAGACATTTCCTTTTTGGTCTTTTACTTTACCCACAATGTGCATTAAATGGTCGTCAGTTGTCGTAAGATTTTCAAATTCTTGTTGACGGAATTCAGGTGTGATTTTCTTTTCAACAACAATTTCAGCCAAACCCGTTTTAGTATCTTCTTCTTTTTCTGGAATAAAAGCAATACCATATTTTCCTGAAAACGTTGGTTCTGAAACATCACAATCTAAAGAAAGCGAGTAACCATTAGCCAAAGCGTTGTCAATATTAGCAATAAATTCATCTAACGGTAAATTATACATGCTTCCGTTTGAAAAATTATCCGGAATATTCAAAATGAACGATTTGTAATTCGCTTCATGCGTAAATGAAGTCAAAGTCACATAATTTTCTGGGTTGATTTTAGCAAATTCAGCAAATGATTTCGGCGTATAATTTTTACCTTCGTATTCAAATTTAGTTGGAATACTTCCCAAATAAATATCTAAAACGGCACTAATTGCTGGTTTCCAATTCGGAGATAATTTTTTAGCAGGATTCTCAACATACGTTTTCAACATCGCTTCTAAAACCGCAACCATTTCCGCGTGATTGTGTTTGTTGGCATCGTCACTTAATCCATCATAAATGCTATTGGGAACCAATCCGTATTTTGCTACGCTGTTGATTACATCGTGCGCCAAAGCACCTTCACTAAAATTAGCCTTCCCTTGGCGTAGAACATAATTTTCTGCTTTTAACGGATACGTAGTTCTCGCTTGATACATTTCAGAAAGGTCGATTTTCTTTCCTGTTAAACGAATAATTTCCGATTCTAAAAACGACGAAGTAGAGAAACTCCAACACGTTCCCGTGATATCTTGAGAGATGACAGGCAAACATTCTACATCATTAACTTTCTGAAATTCATAGTTTTGAGCCGAAGCTGTAAAAAAGGATGCGCTTACTAGTAATCCAATATATAATTTTTTCATATGCTTATTGATTTGAACTTGCAATATAATGCAAAAAATGAATTATTTTTACCAAAACAAATACAAAAATCAAGATCAAGGACAAGTTCAAAGGCAAACTCAAGGACAAGTTCAAAATCAAAATCAAAAATCAAGTTTAATCTTTAAAGGTTTAATAATATATTAATGGAATTAAACGAACCAACGGAAAGAATATTTAATTTAGATGAAAGATTAGTAAGATTTGCTGGTGAATCGATTTTCTTTGTTAGAAAATTAGCAAAAGCATATGAATTAGAATATTACAAAAACCAATTAATTCGTTCTTCTGGAAGTGCTTCCTTGAATTATGGAGAATCTCAAGGAACTATTACAGATAAGGATTATGTTTTTAAATTGTCTCTAGTAGTAAAAGAGTTGAAAGAATCCAGAAATTCTCTTCGGGTATTAAATTATATTAAAGAAGGGGAAGAAAAAGAAAGAAATTGGCTTCTGACAGAAGTGGAGGAATTAATTGCCATTACATCAAAAATGATGTTAAACAAATTGAAATAGTCTTTTAAACACAATACTTTTAATTTGAATTTGAACTTGAACTTGCCCTTGTACTTGAAAAATAAAATAAATTTAATAATATGAATACAATCAATTGGAAAACCGTTAGAGAATTTGAAGATATCACTTATAAAAAATGCAATGGTGTTGCGAGAATTGCTTTCAACCGTCCAGATGTAAGAAATGCATTTCGTCCTAAAACAACAAAAGAATTAATCGAAGCTTTTTACGATGCACAGGAAGATACTTCTATCGGAGTTGTATTGTTGTCTGCTGAGGGACCAAGTTCTAAAGATGGGATTTGGAGTTTTTGTAGTGGTGGCGACCAAAAAGCACGCGGACATCAAGGTTACGTAGGAGAAGACGGTTACCACAGATTAAACATTTTAGAAGTACAACGTATGATTCGTTTCATGCCTAAAGCCGTGATTTGTGTAGTTCCGGGATGGGCTGTTGGTGGCGGACACTCGCTTCACGTTGTTTGTGATTTAACCTTGGCGAGTAAAGAACACGCGATTTTCAAACAAACTGATGCTGATGTAACGAGTTTCGATGGTGGCTATGGTTCGGCTTACTTAGCAAAAATGGTGGGACAAAAGAAAGCGAGAGAGATTTTCTTCTTAGGTAGAAATTACTCGGCTCAAGAGGCTTTTGAAATGGGAATGGTAAATGCTGTAATTCCTCATGCTGAGTTAGAAGATACAGCTTATGAATGGGCACAAGAGATTCTAGCCAAATCACCAACCTCTATTAAGATGCTAAAATTCGCTATGAATTTAACCGATGATGGAATGGTAGGCCAACAAGTTTTTGCTGGTGAAGCTACTCGTTTAGCCTACATGACAGACGAGGCTAAAGAAGGAAGAGATGCGTTCTTAGAAAAACGTAAACCGAACTTTGAGAAGAAATATTTGCCTTAATTAGGTGATGGATGAAAGGTGATGGGTGATGGGTAAAAGGTGATGGGTGACTGTCATTCCGAGCTTGCTAGGAATCTCCTACGAAGTAGGCTAACCCTTGAGCGAAGCAAAAGTATTTGCCCTTGAATTTGAACTTGAACTTAAATATTATAATTATTACATAATGAAAAATAATTTTTTAGCCTTATTTTTAATTTGTGCCAGCTTTTTATTTGCCCAAGAGGATACTAAACCGACTAAATTCCAAGTAGGGGTTCATTATGTTGGCAATCTTCGTAATGATAATATTATCAGTGACGGCTTTAATGGTATTGCAGGAATTTCAGCTAATTACGCAGTGTATCAAGACCAAATGATTTCGGTTTTTGGCGGTTTGAATATTGATTATCTGCAAACTAGAGATTATTTTTTACAGAACGATATCCTAATTTGGAATCCCAATGCAAGCATAGAAGTAGATGCCTTTAAAGGAAAATTAAAACCATTCATTGGATTGGGTTATGCTTTCTTTTCAAATGATTTTAAGTATGTAACAGGTATTTTAGATCCGATGGATCCTGCTATCACAGTACGGGAGAAAAAATTAAGTTTTGATGGATTTACTATTAATCCCGGCTTAAAATACCATGTTTCCAACTTACTTTTTATAGAAGGGAGCTACAAATATTTCGCTGTAAATTCCGATGATGTTGCTGGAAATAACACCAATACACATTTTATCAATTTAGGCGTTGGCTTTAAATTTTAAACTATGAACGAATTCACTAATAATCCTATCGACATAACCCAACTTCCAAAATTCGAAGAAGTGCAATTGAAAGGTTTAAATTCGAAGTATATCACCGTTTTACTTTTTAATTTTTCATTGCTTTTAATTTTGGTTATCGGAGGATTTTCAGCTTTGTTTTATTTCAAACAAGACGCTTTTTCCAATACAATTTGGATGGCAATTTTAGTTGGACTAGTATTGTTTTTAGCAGGATTAGTAGTGTTTACGAAATTTAGTTTCCAGAAAAAAGGATATGCTTTTAGAGAACACGATGCTATTTATAAATCGGGATTAATTTCGGAGACGACTACAATTATTCCTTTTAATAGAGTACAGCATGTTGCTTTGCATCAGGGATTTATCTCTAGAAAATTAGGATTAGCTTCAATCGAATTATTTACCGCTGGAGGTAGTAGTTCGGATTTAGAAATTCCAGGATTGCTTTTAGCAGATGCGCAGTTGATTAAGAACTTGGTGTCCCAAAAAATCAATCCGCCAAAGCAAGACGAACCAATTGAAGTAGCACCAACAGAAACTCCATTAACTGAAGAACATGAATAAATCTGTTGATTTTTCTCAACCGCAACGACAATCGCTTCCGGGGATTTTGGTCATGTTTGCCCATTCCTTACAGAAGACCGTTCGTGCTTTGTGGCCGATGTTGTTGATTTGGTTAGTCAAGTTTGATTCACTTAATAAATTGGTTTTCTTTGGAAGTGTTGCTGGAGTAGTGGTTTTGATTGGGATTATTTCGTACTTACAATATTTATTTTTTACTTTTCATATTGATGAAGAAAATGGTGAATTTGTCATTCAAAAAGGAGTTTTAAACAAGACGAGAATTACCATTCAGTTACATAAAATCCAGCAAGTTAACATCAATCAAAGTTTGATTCAACGTTTGGTTGGGGTTCATAAATTAGAAATTGATACGGCTGGAAGCGATAAAAAAGAAGCTTCAATTAGCGCTATTTCACATGAGTTAGCCACTATTTTGAAGGAACGATTAATCCATCATTCGCAACAAGAAACAGTTGAAAACAGCAATATTATTTCAGAAGAAGTCACTCCAACCTCTTTCATAAAAATAGGATTACCTAGTTTGATAAAGATCGGATTTACTTCGAATTACATCAAAAGTTTTGCTTTGATTTTTCTGTTTTTTACCACGATTGTTGAAAATTTACAACAGCTAAATGCAGAAGTAATTGATGAAGATCAAGTAACCCATTATTTGGATACTTTACCTATTTATACTTCTATTTTTATTGTAATAGGCTTCTTTATTACCTTGATTTTACTAGTGAATTTGGTTAGAACGATTCTGAAATATTTCGATTTCACCATTCAAAAAAGCAAACAAGCTATTATTTTATCTTACGGATTACTTTCAACAAAAAATACGTTGTTGAATCCAAATAAAGTTCAGAAAATTAAAGTTACTCAAAACTACTTTCAAAAGAAGTGGGATGTTACCACGATTGGTATACATCAAGCCTCAAGTGATGCAGAGAAAGTAAAAGAAAAAGACCAAATAGAAGTCCCGGGTTGTACTGAAAACGAACGCGATGCTATTCTAAAATTGTTATTAGGGCAATTGCCTCAAAAAGGAACGATGTATTTGCCGAATTGGAGAAAATTAGCAGTCAACACCTTTTTCTTTTTATTAGTTCCAATAGTCGTAACCTTATTCCTAAACCACAAAACGGAATTCGTAGCCTGGAACGATTGGTTCATTTATACAGCTATTTTTTCTGTTTTTGCCGGAGTGATGCTTTGGTTTTCGTTTAAAAATTACAAGCTTTTTGTTTCCAATGATTTCGTCATCAAACAAAATGGCGCTTGGGATATCGATACCACAATTATAGAACCTTATAAAATTCAAGCCATCGCAACCCAACAATTCTTTTGGCAAAAAGCAACGAATATTGGTTCGGTAACCCTATCAACAGCGGGAGGAACCGTAAGTTTTACCACAGGAAATTATACCGAAATTAAACAATTAGTGAATTATTGGTTGTATCAAGTGGAAACTTGGGAAAAGAATTGGATGTAAAGGAGTTGGGAGATGGAAGTTAGAAGTTGGGAGTATGATATTATTGACATAGTTTTGTCATTCCGCCGAAGTAGGAATCTCCTACAAAGTAGGCTTACATTTGAGCGAAGCTAAAAAAATAACGAAGCGTAATAATAAATAATTAATGGATTTTTTATCAAAAAGTATCATCATTTGTTTTGGGTTATTTTTAATATACTCAGGTTTTTTGATGTTTATTAATCCAGAGAAAGCTAGGGCCATCATAGGTAAAGCTGGAAGTACAATGGTGATAAACTATGGAGAATTGATTATTCGTTTGGTATTAGGAATAAGTTTTGTTATTTCTGCTGAAGCGAATGCATATGAGAAATATTTCACCATTTTTGGTTACTTTTTAATCATTTCTGCAGTAATTTTGATGCTTACACCAATGAAGACACATAACAAATTTTCAACAAAAGCTGCTGAAACATTAAAACCATTATACTTGCGAATTTGTTCACCATTTTCAATAGCTTTTGGTTTATTAATATTAGTTGCAATTATGCAATGATTTCAACAAAATCTTAACTTGAAACCTGAAACTTGAAACAAATAAAATAATGAAACACTGGATACAAGCCGCACGATTACGAACCTTACCACTTTCCGTTTCTGGAATTATTGTGGGAAGCGCTTACGCTTATTACCAAGGCTATTCCGATTGGAGCATTGTGGTTTTGGCGTTATTAACCACGTTAGGATTACAAGTGTTGTCTAATTATGCCAACGATTACGGAGACGGCGTAAAAGGAACTGATGCGAACAGAATCGGAGAGAAACGCCTAGTAGCAGCTGGAGTCATCACAGCCGAGCAAATGAAAAAAGCAGTTATCATTACAGCAGTATTGACTTTCATTATTGCTCTTTTATTGATTTATGTAGCTTTTGGAAAAGAAAATTTCGCCTTAAGTTTAATATTTATTTTATTAGGAATCGGTTCTATCGGAGCAGCTATCAAATATACAGTTGGAAAAAGTGCTTATGGATATAGCGGTTTTGGCGATTTGTTTGTGTTTATTTTCTTCGGGTTGGTTTCAGTAATTGGTTCTAACTTTTTATTCACTCATTTTATCGATTGGAAATTATTCTTACCCGCAACATCCATCGGGTTATTAAGTGTTGCTGTATTGAACTTAAACAACATGCGCGATATTGAAAACGATAAAATTGCTGGAAAGAATACGTTGGTTGTTAAAATGGGATTGGAGAATGCTAAAAAGTATCATTCCTTTTTAGTTATTTCTCCATTTATTTCAATATTAATATTTTCCATTATAACAGATATATCTTTTTTTCAAATGTTACTTGTTTTTTTAATTTTAGCGAAACATTTAAAAACGGTTAAAATTGCAAATAAATACGAAGACTTCGACCCAGAACTTAAAAAGGTAGCTTTAAGTACCTTTGCTTTAAGTCTATTATTTTGGTTAACTTTAGTTTTTCTAAACTAATCATTAATCACTTTTCACTAAAAAATAAACTATGAAAATCACATTTTACGGACACGCTTGTATCGGAATAGAAGTAAATGACGTTCACATTTTAGTGGACCCGTTCATTTCTGGAAATCCAAAGGCATCACATATTGATATCAATACGTTGAAAGCCGATTTTATATTATTAACACATGCGCATCAAGATCATATTTTAGATGTAGAAGCAATTGCAAAACGCACAGAAGCCGTAATTGTTTCTAACTACGAAATTGCCTCACATTACGGAAACAAAGGTTTCAATTACCATCCCATGAATCATGGAGGAAGTTGGGATTTTGAATTCGGAACCGTGAAATATGTCATTGCACTGCATACGTCTTCATTCCCAGATGGTAGCTATGGTGGACAACCTGGTGGATTTGTTATCGAAGGAGAACACAAAAACATTTACATCGCTGGTGACACCGCTTTAACCATGGATATGAAACTAATTCCAATGCGTACCAAGTTAGATTTAGCTATTCTGCCAATTGGTAGTAACTTCACAATGGATGTGGAAGATGCGATTATAGCTTCTGATTTTGTTCAATGCGATAAAGTGTTAGGCTATCATTTCGACACGTTTGGTTACATCGAAATCAATCACGAAGAAGCCAAACGCAAGTTTTTCGATAAAGGAAAAGATTTAATGTTATTAGAAATCGGACAAAGTATCGAATTGTAAATTTGGTACAAAAATTGAAATAGGTATAAAACACATAGATAACTAGATTTTAATCCTTTTGTTTCGAATCAATCTTTTAAATGAGTAAAATTTTATATAAACTTTCATTTTATATCGCTATAGTAGTTCTTACTATTGGTATTGTGATGAAGTTTTTTACTAGTTCAACTCATGGCTTTTCATTTAGTAAAACAGGTAGTTTGTATTCAGGAACCATTAATGGTAATGGTATAATTCTTCTAGGTTTTTTACTTTTGATTTTTTCTTTTTGGGCTTATAAGGATTATAAGACAATTGAAAGAAATAAAGTTTTGATGAGAAATAATGAAGCAAATGAAATTAAAAAGAGAAAATTAAAAATTAATAGAAAATAGAACTTTTAAGCTATGTTTTCTATGTAAATGTAATGCCTCAAAATAAACACCAAGTAGAACTATGATTCTATGTGGTTAAAAAATAAATTATAATGAATAAAATAGTTTACTTCGTATCCGCCGTATTTTTTTCTAGCTCAATTTTTGCTCAGAAAGATGGTTTTTGGGACAAAGAACGAGCTACTACAAAAGAAATAACGCTTTCAGCCGGAAAACGCGCTTTGATTAAAACCGAAGATTTACCTGTTGGAACCACCGAATTTGTATACCGAATCACCGTTTTAGACGAAAATCAGAAGTTGACTTCGAGTTTGGTTTCGGTATTGAAAGCGATTCCTGATCCTACGGGAATTAGTCAAGGAACGGCTGGTGCGATTCATTTAACATCGGCTATTTCGGGTGATGATAAGTGTACGTTTGCTTTGTTTCAAGAAGCAAATGCAGCTAATTTATTCCTAAAAGAAGGTAAAACCGATAGAGCTTGTTGGGAACAAAAAGAGAAAGTAAACAAAGAGGCCAAATTGATTACGTCTTCTTCTTTATGTTTAACCAATTTGCCTAATTTATGGTTCGGATTTGAAAGTCAGAACTGGGTCATGAATCAAAAAATCGTTTTAGAAGTGGTGCCTTGGGTGGATTATAAAGCGAGCAGAGGTTGGGACAAAACCACTAAAAATGAGATTTTAAACTTAGCCAAAAAGTTACCAGTTGTTTCAAAATTGACAAAAAAAGACGCTTTTTATGCTGCTTTTATCGAAAATAGTAGTAAAAAATATACATATAGAGAGTTTTCCCAACTTTTAGCAGTAGAGAAAAACAATGCCATTGAAAAGATTACGGAAGAGAGTTTAAAAGAAACTGGGGAAGTAAAAGCCTATTACGATATCATCCGTGAGAAATCAAATACGGCTTTCCAAAAAGGGAATTATGAAGAAGCGATTTCGATTCTTTCCACCGAAATGTTTGCTAAAAACCGAGCGACTTATATCGATTATAGAATTTTAGGCGATTATTATTTATATTCAAGACAGTTTACAAAAGCTGAAGAAACGTATACTAAAGGAATAAAATTAAGCCCATCTGAAATTCATTTTCAGTTGAATTTGGCACACGTGTATTTGTTTACCGACAGAATTTCAGAAGCCAAAGCCATTCATAAAAAATACGCTCATGAAAGCTTATCAAATAATAAAACG
Organism: Flavobacterium sp. UBA6203; assembly: GCA_002421645.1. Next base: position 6,235 of record DIST01000035.1, on the reverse strand, counting down.
TGGATAGTACAAACGAAATCGGATTTCGCAGCTTTCGAAAAACACGGATTACCAACAGATAATTTCAAGAAAATCTTGAGAGTTTTAGATTAACTCCAATTCAAACTTTTAAACCCATAAACACTTAAACTTTTAAACTAAAATTGAAAGCAACCTACAAAAAATACATCCTCAATTTCAAACGTCCAAGCGGGACTTCTCGCGGGGTAATGACGGAGAAAGAAACTTGGTTTTTAGTCTTGGAAGAAAAGGGTAAAATCGGAATAGGTGAGTGTGGTATTTTACGAACTCTTTCTATTGATGATAGACCCGATTATGAAGAAAAATTACAATGGGTTTGCCAGAACATTCATTTGGGAAAAGAACAATTGTGGGACGCATTACTAGAGTTTCCTTCGATTCAGTTTGGAGTGGAAATGGCGTTTCTGTCTTTGGAGTCTAAAACACCTTTCGATTTATTTCCTTCGGAATTCACAACGGGTACAAAAAATATGTTGATTAACGGTTTGGTTTGGATGGGCGAGGAGCACTTCATGAAAACCCAAATCGAAGAAAAATTAGCTCAAGGATTTTCGTGTATCAAACTAAAAATTGGTGCGATTGATTTTGAGAAAGAATTGGGATTGTTGCGTTTTATTCGTCAAAATTTTGATGCTACAACCATTGAAATTCGGGTAGATGCGAACGGCGCTTTTGATTCAAAAGAAGCTTTAAGTAGATTAAATCAATTAGCTGAATTTGAATTACATAGTATTGAGCAACCCATTAAAGCCAATCAACGTAAAGAGATGAAAATGCTTTGCCAACAAACGCCTTTTCCAATTGCGTTAGATGAAGAGTTAATTGGTGTGTTTGGTGTTGAGAATAAACGAAAATTACTAGAAGAAATTCAACCCCAATACATCATTTTAAAACCAAGTTTAGTCGGTGGTTTTAAAGGAACTTTAGAATGGATTTCTATTGCAGAAAGTTTGAATATCGGTTGGTGGATTACTTCCGCATTAGAAAGCAACATCGGATTAAATGCGATTACGCAATTTACTTACACGCTCAATAATCCCATGCCGCAAGGTTTAGGAACGGGTGGTTTGTATACGAATAATTTCGATTGTCCGTTGGAAATTGAGAAGGGACATATTCAGTATAATGTTCAAAAGCATTGGGATGTTTCTAATTTAGGAATTTAGGATGTAGTTTAACATACGATCTTATTTAAACGCAAAGAACGCTAAGTTTTTTCGCAAAGGACGCAAAAGAGTTGATTAAGATTTTCAGGAACACAGATTTTTAAAACACATAGACACATAGATTTTTAAACCGAGCTTCACCGAGCTTTTTTTGATATGGATTGTGTTGAAGAGTTACACAGAGGCGTTACACTTTTCATAGTTCACATTAGACTACACCTCTAGTTTGTCATGTTGAACTGGTTTAACTACGTTGAATCTTTGATTTCAGTATCTCTTTTTGAACTTGAACTTGAACTTGAGTTGGCACGCGGATGAAACGGGTTTGCTTGCGCAAAGCGCTGGTGTTGACGGATTTTCAGGAACACAAATTTTAGAAATTGAAGTAATCTTTAAAATAATATTTATTTTATTTTACTTTCAAGGATTGTCCCCTTGAGGGGACTTTAGGGGTGTTGCGAGTTTGTACTTGAATTTGAACTTGCCCTTGAGTTGGCACTCGGATGATACGGGTTTGCTTTCGCAAAGCGCTGGTGTTGACGGATTTTTAAAACACATAGACACATAGATTTTTACACCGAGCTTCACCGAGCTTTTTTTGATATGGATTGTGTTGAAGAGTTACACAGAGGCGTTACACTTTTCATAGTTCACATTAGACTACACCACTAGTTTGTCATGCTGAACTACTTTGAATCTTAGATTTCAGCATCTCTTTTTGTATTTGCCCTTGAATTTGAACTTGCCCTTGAACTTATTCTCCGTTTAAAAGTATTATTTCCTAAATTTGCACAACTAAATCATTAATAAATGTTTCGTTTAAAATTACCAACCGACCCAAGATGGGCTAACATTGCAGAAGGAAACTTAGAAGAAATTCTAACCGACCACGCTTGGTGCGAACTGAAAGCGTCTTCTAATGCTATCATGTTAATTAATTTGTTGCCTGAATTCACCGAAATCACAACTGAGTTGACGAAGATTGCGAAAGAAGAAATGGATCATTTTGAGCAAGTGCATGAAATTATCAAAGCACGTGGTTGGGTTTTAGGACGTGAACGAAAAGACAGTTATGTAAACGATTTGTTTAAGTTTATGAAGCCAGGAAATCGCAAGCATTTAATTGTGGAGCGCATGTTGTTTGCTGCTATGATTGAAGCCAGAAGCTGCGAACGTTTCAAAGTGCTTTCCGATAATATCAAAGATGAAGAATTAGCTGTTTTTTATAGAGAATTAATGATTTCAGAAGCCAATCACTACACTTCTTTCTTGCAATTTGCTCACGAATTAGCTGAGGAAGGGTACGACGTTAAAAAGCGTTGGGAAGAATGGTTAGAATTTGAAGCCAAAGTAATTGCGAGTTACGGGAAATCGGAGACGATTCATGGGTAGGTTAGTGAGAAGGAAAAAGTAAAAAGTAAAAAGTAAAAAGGGAAAAGTAAAAAGTAAAAAGGGAAAAGGGAAAAGGGAAAAGTTTTTTGCTTACTTTAATTTTACTTTTAGATTTGAACTTGTCTTTGACCTTGATTTTTATTTTGGAACACAGATTTTTAAACCACATAGACACATAGATTTTTTACACCGAGCTTCACCGAGCTTTTTTTGATATGGATTGTGTTGAAGAGTTACACAGAGGCGTTACACTTTTCATAGTTCACATTAGACTACACACATAGTTCGTCATGCTGAACTGGTTAACTACGTTGAATCTTTGATTTCAGTATCTCTTTTTGAACTTGAACTTGAATTTGAACTTGCCCTTGAGTTGGCACGCGGATGATACGGGTTTGCTTTCGCAAAGCGCGGGTGTTGACGGATTTTTAGGAACACAAATTTTAGAAATTGAAGTAATCTTTAAAATTTAAATGGTTAGAAATCTTTAAAAATTCATTGACACTATTGTCAATCTGAGTGGAGTCGAAGGCTAATGAAAAAAAATATCTCTAAAATTTCTTAGAAGGAATTGTCCCCTTGAGGGGACTATAGGGGTGTAGCGGGTTTGTAGTTGATTTTTGCCCTTGCTATTTGTTCTTGGCTTCAATCCACTTACTCATATACTTTGTACTTTGCAAGCTTTGATGTTGTAGTATTTGCCCTAAGAAGTTTTGGTTTCGATGTGTTTTCAAATTTTCTTGAAGCTGTGCTATTTTATTCATGAAATCACTTGCAAATAATTCCTTTTTAAAACGTTTTTCGATAATCACATATCCGTTTTGTTGAGCGGTTTCCCAAAGGGATTTATTGGAATATAATTCGACTGCTTTTTCTACAAAATTATTTTCATCTGAAGTGATGAATCCGTTCCAATCTAAATTGCCGTGCATTCCTTCGGCACCCATTTTTGTGGTTATTGAGGGTAATCCTTGTTGCATGGCTTCAAATAATTTGCCTTTTAAACCTGCTCCGTAGGGAATTGGGGCTAACAACACTTTTGCTTTTGCATACACGTCTGTAACGCTTTCGGCTCTTCCTTTGATTAAGAATCCTTCTTTTTCGTTATGTAATTGTTTGGCTTTTTCGGAAACATAGGCGCCATAAATATGAAGTTCGGCTTCGGGAAGTTGTTTTTTGATGGACTTCCACTGTTTTTTTAGTTGTAAAACCGTTTGCCAATTGGGTTCGTGTAAAAAGTTGCCGATGCTAACAAAATGTTGTCTTTCTTCAAACTTTGGAACATTTGGATTTATTTCTTCCGATAGGAAAGGTAAATAATACAATAGCGAAGCCTCAATTTTAAAGGTTTCAGTAGCCAATTGCATTTCGTATTCGGAAATCAACAACGTCAAATCACATCTGTAAATGGAAGCCATTTCGCGTTTGAAAACATCGGAAATATAATCTTCAAAGACCAATTCGCGATTTTGTTTGTAGGCTACTTCTCTGGCTTTTCTTAGGAAATGTAAATCTTCGGTGTCTAAAATTCGTAAGGCATTCGGACATTGTTCCATCACACGCCAACCGTATTGTTCTTCTATCATGAAACGGTCAAAGAGTACGACATCGGGATTTAATTCTTTGATGTGGGTATCGAACGAACTGTCATTTAACTGAATCGCTTGTGTTTTGACTGCAATGGTACTTAAATCAAATGAGAAATCCGATGGCATAGCCGAACACAAAAACGTGATGTCATAGTCTTGCTTTTGAAACAAGGCCATGAGTTGCAACATTCTGCTTCCAGCTGCGGTTGAATTGGGTTCTGGCCATACGGCTCCGATGATGACTAAGTGCTTCATGGGGCAAATATAGGTATTAAGTAAAAAGTAAAAAGTAAAAAGTAAAAAGTAAAAAGTAAAAAGTAAAAAGTAAAAAGTAAAAAGTAAAAAGTAAAAAGTAAAAAGTAAAAAGTAAAAAGTAAAAAGTAAAAAGTAAAAAGTAAAAAGTAAATTTGCACTAATCACTAATCACTAATCACTAATCACTAATCACTTAAAAATGAGCTTTTTCAAATTTTGTCCTAGTTGTGCTTCAACGCATTTTTCGTTTCCTGATAATCGTCGGTTTTTGTGTGCGGATTGTGGGTTTACGTATTATCATAATATTGCGGCGGCTGTAGCGCTTGTTTTTACGTTTGAGGACAAGGTGTTGTTTACGGTTCGAAATGTGGATCCTGATAAAGGGAAATGGGATTTGCCTGGTGGTTTTATCGACCCAAATGAAACGGCGGAAGAAGCGGCTTGTAGGGAGATTAGAGAAGAATTGGGCTTGGACTTGCAGCCTTCGGAGTTGAAGTATGTTACGACTTCACCGAATAATTACTTATACAAAAACGTGCCGTACCGAACGATGGATATTTTTTATGAATGTGCCTTGACTTCAGATGTAATCAATGTAGCTGCTGAAGACGAAATTCAGGAGTTGGTTTGGGTGAAACGTTCGGAAATTGATTTGGAGAAAATTGGTTTTGTTTCGATACGCAAGGTGATTGGGGAGTTGTATTTGAAATAGTTTATTTTTGAAGGTTTACTTAAACTTGCTTTTTTTGGAACACGGATTAAAGAAATTGAAATAATCTTTTAAATCTTTTATGTGCTTTTCAGCGTAATCCAATTCAACTTGAAAAGCTTATATGACTTATATGTTTCAACCACATAGACACATAGATTTTCTTTGTCTTGATTTTTAGGCGTTGCACTTGTATAGGTCACATTAGTTTATACCCACAGTTTGTCTTGCTGTTAAGCATCTCTTTAATGTTGAATGATGAATAACGAATGTTGAATTTTGAAGTTGTTCTTGCTCTTGAATTTGTTCTTGAGTTGGCACGCGGATGACACGGGTCCGCCTCGGCGGAGCGCTGGTGGTGGCGGATTTTTCTTTTAACCACATAGACACAATAGTTTTTGTTTGTGTTGATTTTAGGCGTTGCACTTTTATGGGAACGCGGATGACGATGATTTAGCGGATAATTACGGATTTCTTATGAAAAGTTATAACGTTTAAAGTTCTTGATAGGAATTGTCCCCTTGAGGGGACTTTAGGGGTGTTGCGGGTTTGTAGTTGATTTTTGAATTTGAATTTGAATTTGCTCTTGTGTTGGCACGCGAATGAAACGGGTTTGCTTCGCAAAGCGCTGGTGGTGGCGGATTTTTAGTTACACTAAGTAACACTAAGTTTTGCACAGAGTTACACGGAGTTTCTTTGAAGTGGATTGTGTTGAAGAGTTACACAGAGGTGTTGCACTTTTATGGGAACGCGGATGACGATGATTTAGCGGATAATTACGGATTTCTTATAAAAAGTTATAACGTTTAAAGTTCTTGATGGGTATTGTCCCCTTGAGTTGACTTTAGGGGTGTTGCTGGTGTTTTTGAATGATGAATTTTGAATTTTGAATTTGTTCTTGAGTTGGCACGCGGATGAAACGGGTTTGCTTCGCAAAGCGCTGGTGGTGGCGGATTTTTAGTTACACTAAGTTACACTAAGTTTTGCACAGAGTTACACGGAGTTTCTTTGAAGTGGATTGTGTTGAAGAGTTACACAGAGGCGTTGCACTTTTATGGGAACGCGGATGACGATGATTTAGCGGATAATTACGGATTTCTTAT